>NZ_JASPFC010000003.1:0-154829 GCF_031296635.1 Actinomyces acetigenes | reverse complement strand
TCTTTCGTGGTCTGGTTGAGTGGGGTGTGGGTGGCGTCGTTGCTGGTGTCGTGGCTGGGATTATGCCGGTTGGGTGTGACGGCTTGCCGCGTGTCGTCTCGCGGTGGTCGGGCCTTTCCAGGGGCCAGGGGGTTCCTTCAGGATCGTGGCGGGCAGGAGATGAGTTCCGCGTGTCTACGGGGCGGGGAGTGCCTGGAGGTGCCCGAGCCCGGCAAGCAGGAGGTCGGTCCAGGGGTGGTCGGCCTTGTAGCGCAGGACGGTGCGGCGGGCGTGGTGGGCGATGACAGCGGGGATGGCCATCAGCCGCAACCGGATCGTGCGGGGCTCCCAGGCGCGGGCGGGGGCGTCGGCCAGGGCGAGCAGCTGGGAGAAGGCCAGCAGGTCGCAGGCCAGGGCCACGATCAGGCACCAGATACGGTTCTGGGCGAACCCCTGCAAGGGGAAGCGGTCAAGTCCGGTGTCTTTCGCGCAGCGGATGCGGTCCTCGCAGCGGGCCCGTAGCCGGTGGCGGACCTCGAGGTCGGCGAGCTGGCCCACTTTTGTGTTGGTGGCGAAGGCGGTGAGCCGGTAGCCGCCCACGTCCTCGAAGCGCAGCTGGGCGCCCTGGTGGGGTAGCTCGCGGCGCATGATCACCCGCATCCCCTTGGGCCAGGCGGTCAGGTCCAGCAGGTCGGTGATCTCAGCGACGTCCGCACCCTCCCTGGGCTCACTGTCGGTGTTGTACGCGGGGGTCCAGGCGGCCTCGGGGATGGTGTCGTAGATCTGCGGCGTGTGGTCCGGCAGGGTGAACCCCACGCTGTAGGACACCCGCCGGCGGGTGAGGAGCTCGATGGTCTCCTTCGTTCCTCCGGCCCCGTCAATGCGCACCAGCACCTTTCTACCGGGCCTGGGGCCGAGCCCGGCCTGGTCCAGGGCTCGGCGGATGATCTCGACGTGGTCGGCGGCGGTGCTGCGGCCCGGCGTTACCGGGCCGCAGCATGATCACCGCGCACTCACCCCCACCTTGGCCGGTTCCGTGGTCGATCCAGGCGGTCAGGGGGTGGTAGCCGAACCCCTTCTTGAAGGTCGGGGCCGCGCCCTCCTTGTCTTAAGTGGACATTAATCAGGGTGGCGTCGACGTCGATCACCAACGGGTGGGCCGCCGAGACACCAGCCGTGGGGGCGTCCGCTCCGGCCAGGGCCCACGCCCGCTGCCGCACCACTGTGCGGGCCCGGTTCACGGCGGCCTCGACCGCCTCGACGTGGTCGGCCAGGGTCCCCACCAGCCGACAGACTGTGGGGTCGGAGGCCACCGGCCCGAAGACCTCCCCCTGGCATCGCAGCAGGGCCACATCCGACAGGCACCGGCCGCCCAGGGCCACGCACACCGCCAGGTCCGCCATGATCTTGCCCGGGTCGTGCACCGCCCAGGGGCCCCGCCACGACGACAGAGCCTTCGACAGCGAGGCGTCCAGGCTCGTGACCCGGATGGTTTCGGTCAGCAGCCTCGCCCCCGGCCAGCCCCCCCGCAGGCACGTCCCCCGACTCCGCCACCACAGACGGGTACAACCCGCTATTCTTCACCACGAAGGTGCTCCTCTCCTGGTCATGCACGGACCTAAGCAATCCGCATTATCCCAGGAAAAGGAGTACCTTCACCCCACTTTCAACACCTCAACAATGAAAACCCGAGGCTAGGTTGTAACGGTTGGGTCTCGTTGACGGTCCGCCGGGGTCGTCAGGGCGATGCCCGGCGCGAGGTACGGTGAATGATCTGGGGAGGGCAGATGGGTCAGCAGCGATCCGTTCTGGTGATCGACGACCACGACATCATCGCCGTGGGGTGTCAGAGCCGGTTCGAGCAGGCCGGCCTGCCCTGGACGGTCCACTGGCTGCCGGGCCTGCCCGCCACGGGCGGCCTGCCGGAGAGCGACCTGGCCATCCTGGACCTGCGCCTGGCCGACGGCAGCACGCCGACGGCCAACATCCAGCAATTGCAGGCCCTGGGCATCCCGGTGATCGTCTATACCTCGGCAGATGAGCCCATCTTGGTCCGCGAGGCCATCGCCGCCGGGGTGCTGGCCATCGTCCGCAAGTCGGCTCCATCCAACGACCTCATTGAGGCCGCCCAGGCAGCCTTCGAGGGGTGGCCCAGCGCCGGGCTGGACTGGGCCTCGGCCCTGGATACCGACACCGACTTCGTCACCGAGTGCCTGACCCCTGTGGAGGCCGAGGTACTGGCCCTGTACGCCATGGGGGAGAAATCCGGCACGGTGGCCCGCGCTCTTGGTCATACCGAGAACACGGTCAACACCTACGTGGCCAGGATCCGTGACAAGTACCGGGCTGCCGGGCGCCCAGTCGATAACCGGGTGGCCCTGTTCCAGCGGGCCGCCGAGGACGGCCTGGTCAGCTACGGCCGCCCCTGAAAACCGTGCCGCGCATCCTGACGCCCATCGACGGGCCCTACACACTGCGGCTGCGCCGCTGGATCGCCGTCTTCGTCGGCGGCACCGCCATCGGCCTCAGTATCGGTACTGCTCCAGCTGTCGTGACCGCCGCCGCCCAGGTGCCTCCCGCGACGTTCTGGATGCTGATGATCCCACTGCTCATACTCCCGCTGGCGGCCAGCTTGGTAGCAGCCCTGGCACTGCTGAAGGAACGCCAACGGGATCGTCGAGAATCAGGCTCGACCCGAGGCGTGGAATCCCATAGCTCCTGGTTGGACGCGATATGGCAGTCGTTGCTGCTGGCAGTGCTGATCGGCTACGCCGTCGAGGTACTCCTGACTGCGGCAGTGCCCCTCATCCCGTCGCTTCCCGATGGAGTCACCGTCGCCCGGGATACGCCGATCATCGGCTACTTCCTCATCCTGGGGATCACCGCACCAGCAGTCATGTCCCCACGGATGAGCGTCCTCTACGTCATTGCCCTCCTACCGCCGCAGATCATGATGCTGGCAGCCTCGCGCGGCAGCCTGGGAGTGGTGTCCATAGAGCAGCCGCCACTGTTCCTGACCTTCACCCTGGCGCAGATCGGCGCTGTGCGCTGCAACAAGCCGGAAAACTGGACCGGGCCTCAGCCGAGCGCCGCCGGCAAACCGTCTCCCTGGCCCAGGCCCGCGCCCGCACCCTGGCCCAGCGGCGCAGCAACAGCTTCATCCACGACCACATCCTGTCCGTCTTCGTCTCCCTGACCGCCGGACTGGGCGGCTCGGCCCAACTGCGCCGGGCCGCCCGCCACGCCCTCCAGTCACTGGACTCCCATGCCCTGGACCAACAGGCCGAGCTCAGCAGTCCGGTCTTGTTCGATGGCCTGACCCAGCGAATCCAGGCGATGAGCCACGAAACCCATGAGGTCGAGGTCTCCGTCAGTACCCCCGTCAGCCGTACCGTGCCGGGATCCGTGGCCCAGGCCCTGACCGACGCCGTCACGGAAGCCCTGCGTAACTCCCTCAAGCACGCAGGGGACAAGAACCATCCCCACGTCTCCCGCCACATCACAATGCGCAGCGACTCCAGCGGCCTGGCCATCACTGTGACCGACAACGGACGTGGCTTCGACCCAGCCACCCCCACCCCCGGCAGGCACGGACTGACCGGCTCCATCCAACGGCGCCTGACCGACGTCGGCGCCCGAGCCAGCATCGATTCGGCACCGGGCCGGGGCACCACCGTCGCCATGACATGGGAGCCATCAGCCGACGATCAACAGTCCTCCCCACCATCCGGTATCGCCGCATGGCCCCAACCACTGGCCTCATCCATCGAGAGTCCATGGGCACGGTCCGTCGGCACCTACACCATCGCCGTTGACACACTGGTCGTCATCCTGGAGAGCAGATCAGGGGCTTACACCAACGCCCTTCCCGCTGCCTTCAGCCTGGGCGCCCAGGCGCTGGCCGCCTTCCTCCTGCTACGCAGCTGGCCAGAGGTGTCCATACCGCGATGGGCGATCACGATCATCCTGCTCGTCATCACAACAACCCACCTGGCCGTCTTCCTGCCGATCCGCACCCACGACTGGCCCGGTTTCGCCTCATGGGCCACCGGCACCGGCAACATGCTGTGCTGCGGCCTATTGATGCGACAGCGCCCCAAAGCCGCCTGGACAGGAGAACTTCTCCTCGTCACCACCGCCGCGATCTGGGTCGGGACGACCCAACGACCACCGATCATGGTCATCACCTACATGCTTTCACACGTCATCACCATCCTCCTGTGGACCATCATCGTCCGCCGTTTCAGCGCAGCGAACGTGGCCCTGACCCTGACCCAGGCCCACACCGCCGACATCCTGGCCGCCCGCCAGGCCACCCGGACCACCGACCAGGTTATGGCCCAAGCCATGGCCTCCGTACGACACCGCGCCAGCCCACTGCTCATCCACATCGCCACCGGCCAGCCCCTGACCATGGAGCTGCGCACCCAGGCCCGCCTGCTGGAAGCCGAACTGCGCGACGAGATCCGCGCCCCCTTCTTCACCGGCACACCCGTGGTCCAAGCCGCCCGCCAAGCTCGCACCCGCGGCACCGAGGTCATCCTGCTCGACGACCGCGGCGACCAGGCACTCCCGCAGGACGTGCGCCAGCAGATGATCACCCAGGTATCGGAAATCCTGACCCGCCCCCAACAACGCGTCGTCGCCCGCATCCTGCCCGCCGGACGCCACCACCTGGCCTCCATCCTCACCGATAGCGGCCACACAGCACTGGGGACGGACGGAAGGGCAGTCGAGTGAACATGGTGATAGTAAAAATAGTCCTACCCAATGTGTTCAAATCGTCATTTTGCCGCACACTCTGAAATGTCGATGTGGGCCGACATAAAACAAAACCATATTCTGAATATTGTTTCATGACGGTCATACTGCTGACCTTTTCCAAACCATATCCGCTATAGCTAGGCGTCTCGGCAGATAAGGGCGGCAGCGTATGCCGCCAGGCACAGGCTTGCCCATATAGTTAGAGTGATTGCGGCGGCAGGGGCAGGCAGTGCGGTGACATTGTAGCCGGGAGTTCCTATCAGGCTGAGGGCAGCTTGGTCCGGGAGGAACCGCAGAACTCGGGGCCATTGTAGAATGCCGGTGCCAACGACGATGGGCGCGGTAATCAGGATTCCCAATGTGGCGGCCGAGCTGCGCAAGAGACCGGCAAGACCGAAGGTGATAGCCGACATGAGTAGATAGGCCGCAATCCAATGCGCGATATCCAGAAAAATGGCTCCGATGTCAAGGTGATTGGAGACCCCGATTATGATCCTGGCGGGGACTAACATAAGCGCGGCTCCAACGAAAGCAACGACCAGCATTGCGATTGTCTTGCCTGCAAAAAGCTGGTATCGGTTCGGCATAGCTGTGAGCGTGATGCGGATTTGTCCGTCGCGATATTCGCTCGCAGCGGCATAGGCAGCTACCACGAGGAAGGCATATACGGGAGCGAGCATGGCCATGCCGAAAGAAGAAATCGATGCCGGTTCGGTTTGATCAGACTGAATGTAGAATCCGATCTTTGAGGCATCGATCACAGCCAGCGCGAGGTTTGTGATGAGGACGACTGCCAGCATAATAGGCGTGGATGGGACAGTCGCTACCTTGATGATTTCGGCGGTGATGGTATCGCGCAGGCGGATGGGGCGTGATGTAGCCAGGGTCATTTGGCGTCTCTCCTAATCATGACCGCAGCAGCGATGGCGCAGGTGAGCACTGCCCAGCCGATCAACACAGTTGCCCCCTGGATGTAGCTGCCGGTTAGGGGGACGGCGACGTCGCTTCCTGCTAGCACCAGGTTCCGTGCCGCGCTGAACGGGGTCAGCGCATCGATGGTCGGTGAGATGAGGGAGAACAGTTGCGTCATCGTTGCCATGATCAGCACTACCGAGACGATGACACCGACAAGTGTCTTCCTCGCGATCAGGGTGATGGCGTAGGCAAAGAGGGCAGCAGTGACCATGAACAGCAGGATGCGGATGTCAGCGAGGAGGAAGCGCGGTGACCACACTCGGCCCGTTTCCCAAGTGCGGAACTCCAGGTAGAGCAGCACTTTGGCTATGCCGATCCATAGCATGCCAAGGACGATGACGTGGACCGCAACCGCAGCCATCTTTCCCATGAACAATCGCATGCGGTGGGGCACGGCGAGCACGCTCATACCGAATTGGCCGGAGCGGAACTCAGCGCCAGCGATCACCGCGCCGAGCAGCGGCAGAAAGATTGCCGGGTTGAAGATGTAGGCGACGTAGTCTGTAAAAACAGACGCATCCGCAATAACCTGAACACCGTCAACATAACTTGTTCCGTCATCGTGAAGATTCGCGACCAATTCTTGGTTAATGGAGAAGGACTGGAATTGGAACAGGAAATGGACGGCAGTCAGGAGGACCATGATGATCCAAACACTGGGCAGTGTGAAGGCCTTCGTGAGCTCTGAGCGGACGATATTGATCATGCTGTTCACCAACTCTGTCCGGGGTGGCTGCCAGTGAGCGCGAAGAAGGCATCCTCGAGCGAGGCATGTCCCGCCGTTATCTGATCCAAGGTGCCGTTGGCAATGATCCGACCCTTGTTGATGATGACGATGTCGTCGACTGTTTGCGCTGTCTCTCCCATGAGGTGGCTGGACAGCAACACGGTGTTTCCAGCGTCGGCGTAGCGACGAAGGAAAGCCCGGATCGTGCGGATCCCCTCGGGATCGAGACCATTGACCGGCTCATCGAGCACGAGGAAACGGGGCTCGCCTAACAGAGCAGCCGCCAGTCCCAGGCGCTGTCTCATACCGAGCGAGTACTTGCGAACCCGCCTGGTGGCAGCCTCGGACAAGCCGACTTGTTCAAGAGCCTCAGCGATGCGCTTCGTCGGGATGCGGTTGGACTGCGCTATCCAGCGCAGATGATCGATGCCACGACGCTCCGGAACCGCAGACGCGCCGTCGAGCATTGCTCCGACAGCACGCAGTGGCCGCGTCAATCTGGTGTACGGCTTGCCGTCGATCAGCGCCGTACCGGACGTCGGCCGGTCTAGGCCCAGCAGGACGCGCAGTGTTGTTGACTTTCCCGCCCCGTTCGGTCCCAGGAACCCGGTCACCCTGCCCGGCCTCGCGGTGAAGCTGACCCGATCGACAGCGGTCTTGCCCCTGTACTTCTTGGTCACGTCGACGATCTCGATCATGCGCTGTTACTTCCTTCCAGGCGTTGGTACGGTCATTGGTGCAACCGTCCCACCGACGTACTGTGCGCCGTGTCGTCCGAAAGTAGACACTCGAGGCAGAGAACGAGGACGGGTTCAGTGGGGCTCGTGCAGCAGCCCAGCCTGATACGCGAGCACAGCCAGCTGCGTACGATCGCTCACGTCCAGCTTCATGAACAACCGGCGCAGATAGGTACGCACAGTGGGCAACGAGAGGAAGAGCTCGTCGGCGATCTGCTGGTTGGACCGCCCCTGGGCCACTAACCGGGTTATTTGAAGTTCGCGCGCGCTCAGTCGCACATCAGCGAATGGGTGCCGCGGCTGCGAAGGCTGAGCGAACTGGCTCATCAATCGTGCAGTGATCTCTGGTGCTAGCGATGCGTGCCCAGCATGCACAGCCCGCACCGCGCTCAGGACGTCGGATGAGGAGGCGTTCTTAAGCAGGAAGCCCGAAGCACCCCATTCAAGTGCTCCAGCCACATACTCGTCCAGATCGAAGGCGGTGAGCATGATCGTTCGTGTTCCGGAATCGGTGATGCCCCGTAGGACGTCCAGGCCACTGCCACCGGGCATCTGCACGTCGACCAGGGACACGTCGGGGTGCAACGCGGTGATCTTCCGAATTGCTTCCCCAACAGTCCCAGCCTCATCCAGTACACGGAACCCGTCACTAGCGTCGAACAGACGTCGGTAGACACGACGGAAGTCGGCATCGTCATCAGCGAGGAGCACGGTGATGGGAGCGATGGACGCGTCAGCAGCGTGAGTGATCGGCACGGTCACGACTCCACCTGCAACGGCAGGCGTGCCAGCACCCGCGTACCACCCTGCGGGAGCCCGGACACGCTCAAGGTGCCGCCGATCGCCTCCACGCGTTCCCTCATGCCCGTCAAGCCGGCTCCCGGAGCTTGATGAGCGGGCAGACCAGTGCCGTTGTCATCGACGCGGACGGTGAGGATGCCGCGATCGGATCCGGCGGTCGCTCCGGCATCCACCTCAGCAGTCACACTGCACGATGAGGCATCGGAATGGCGCACCACGTTGCTCAGAGCCTCCTGCACCACTCTAGAAACCACCGCCTGAGTCGCAGCTGACAATGCCGGAATCTCCACGTCAGCCTCTACCTCGAGACCACTAACCCTCGCAGCCGTAAGCAGCTCCGGCAACGACGGAGCACCACTATACCCGACCTCGTCCGCGCGCAGGGTTCGCACCAATTGCTGAACCTCTTCCAAGGCTCCACCTGCGCGCTCCTCGATATCCGCAAGGCTCCGAAGCAGCTCGTCCTTGTCACTGGCCGTGCTGCGCGCGACGTCAGCCTCCGCGCGGATGACGCTGAGCGCATGCCCGACCACATCATGCACTTCCCGGGAGATAGAGACTTGTTGCTGGGCACGACGAACTAGGCCTCGTTGATGAGCGGCCTCTTGCGCAGAGGCGAGCCTGTGGGCCTCGGCGCATCCTAGCATCCAGGAGGCGCCTATCGCGAGACATCCACCGACAATTCGTCGCCCTATCCCCTCGGAAACGGGGCCACCGAATGTTGCAGGCAGAAGAATCAACGGGACAACAAGCCATGCACCGAGTGACTGCGACCAGGTGCCGCGCCGAACCGCTTGCGGGTACAGGCACCAGGCCGCCGCAAGAAGCGGATCAGCACTAAATCCGAGCCCCCAGCCGATTACGGTCACAATCAGCGAAACCGCAAATGCAATACGAGGCAGTCGCCAACGCACCAATACAGCCGAGATAAGCACAGCAACAAAAACCGCACGAAGACGACCATCAAAGGCGATCGACCCTCGAAACCAGAAAATATTAATGACAGCCGCAGCGACGCCTAAATCAACCACAAGAGACGCCAGCGATGAAGGCCCCCGGAATCGGGATAACGAATCAGGCAGACAGGTCGACGCAGAATCTTTTCTTACAGCGCGACGAAAGGCTGCAATAACTGGCCTACACCGATTAACCAAGCCTCCTGAAACCCCTGAGCCAATATTCATACTGCAGCAGTCAATAGCCTAAAGGCTCGAACAGGGCCGATCCCTAAGAATATTCGGATCGCCATCCCAACCCCCCACCAAACGTGAATGCGTTGTTTTCGACATGTCACTAACATCGGACGCCACTTCCAACCAGGCGCATGACGGTCGAGCATCTCACGGGTCGGCAGATCAGTTAAGCTTCGTATCTCCAACCAACCGGCACACACATTCTCAGTGAGCTTCGCAATGTCTGCACAGTCAGCACAACTTGCGTCATACAGTAGGTAGTTCACCAGACTCCTCCAAGTGTCAGCCATTTTTCCAGCACGTCCAATAGTAGCACATCACCCAAGAATGATATGCCACAATACCTAATTTGAAGCTATCATCTGACGTTTAACCAAGTCACGATAAAGTGCCGAACTTCGCAACAATTCTTCATGACTCCCAGAATCGACAATGCGACCGTCATCAAAAAGCAGAATACAATCGGCATCAACCACAGTTGATAATCGGTGTGCAACAACAAGAAGAGTTCGATCCGCAGACGTTCCCCTTAAGGCCTGCACAACAGTATTCTCATTTTTACTATCGAGGTTAGAAGTGATTTCATCCAAAAGCAAGATACGCGCATCAGCAAGAATTGCTCTCGCAATCGCAAGCCTTTGCCGCTCACCTCCACTCAGACCTAGTCCAAGTTCCCCCACATCCTTATCCAAATAGCTTGCCGAATCTGAAACGTCTTCAATCAAGCGAACGCTAAGTAATGCATTAGCGCATTCATCATCGGAGATTGCATCACTATTGAGTTGCAAATTCTCTCGAACTGTCCCTGATATAACTGCGGCATCTTGGTCAACGTACGCTATGGAAGAGCGAATAGCATCCCGAGACAATTTCTGTACGTCAGTTCCCTCAAATCGAATGGTACCTTCCTGGGGGTCATAGAACCGTTCAATCAACGCCAACACGGTTGACTTACCTGCGCCAGAGGGGCCGACTAACGCAGTTGTAGACCCGTATTCAACCCTAAACGAAAGGTGACGAAGCACGTTAGTCAATCCATTCTCATCAGCGGAATGCTGATATGAAAAACTGACTCCCTCGAATTCAATGACGGCATTGGCGTTAGCAGGTTTCGCAAGATCTATGTTAGGAACTGAACAATCGCTTTCTTGGGGCCACGACTCAACCTCAACTATTCTAGATAATGCTCCCAACGCCTCACTAAGTTGCGACGTGACACTTCCCACGAGCGCCACGGGAGTAATTAAAAGCATTAAGTACATTATAAATGCACTGAGTTGTCCGGTAGTGATTTCGCCTGCCGAAACTCTTAAAGCCCCTAAACCGACAACCGCAATTAAAAGGATCTGAACAGATAGACCTGTGATAGTCTGAATGCAAGCGCGAAGACCTGCAGCTTTCAGTCCTGCCTCAAGCACACTTTTTGCATGTTCTACAGCCGTCCTTGATTCGCGATCAACAGCCAAAGCAGCTTTAATTGTTCTAATACTGCCAATGGATCGAGACACCGTTCCCGCTAACCTACCAAGCTCATACTGTACTCGTAGCCCCACGGGCTTCATTCGTATACCGAACGCAAACACAAAAATAACGACACATACCACAGCACCTACTGCAATAACAACAAGCACAGGGTCGATGATAACCATCATTGTAATTGAGATCGCAACGGTGACTAGGCCAACTCCAAGATCTATCAATCCTCCTGATAGAATTGAGCGGATCTCGGAAACGTCATTGGTCACGCGAGACACAAGATCGGCCCTATCCTGATTGTCGAATCTACCTATAGGAAGGCGATAGATATGCTGAACTAACCGTCGCCTTGTATCGAAAGCGAACCGCTCACCAGCGCGTTCAACGAGAAGCTCACGGAAACTAGTCAATAGGGCCGAGCATAGCAACAACAACACGACACTAACAATCTGCCGAGCCGGTACTGAGCCAGCAAAACTATCCACAATGTTCGAGATAACTTGCGGTTGTACAGCTGCAACCAAGGCGCCAATCAAGCCGATAATCAATGCAAGCGCTAATTGCTTTCTATAGGGTCGCAGAAGAGGAAGTGCATCGCTGATTCGAGCCATACGATTGACGCTTGAAAACCGCTTTCCCTCTGTAGGCAGATTATCTGACGACTGGGACGGCGTAATAGAACTCATTATTTCTCTCCAAGATAAAGTGGCGCGGCATAGAGCGTTGTAAAGAACATAGAAAGATCTGCATTTTCACCAACAGGAGTGCCTGCGACTTCAATCCAGGCATGTGCGGTGAAAGGATACTCCCTTACTCCTGTACGCCAAGTAACGCCAAATCCGTAACAACGAGCTAGTATGGCAACCGCGATAGAACGAGGAAGGCAACCTTCACCGGCGCATAGTGAAGATACCGTAACAACGTTACGCCGTATGTCTAAAACTCGGTCGATCGACGGTCGTTGTCCCCGCTTAACTACCCGAAGTAGTACCCACCGAATTATCGCCGGTCGAACTCTCGAAAGAACGATTGCAGCTGCAACTACAGCTCTCGTTACTAATGCAGTACTCCAACGAATACTAGCCGATCCTATTTCGGGCATTACGGGGCTACTCATTTGGAGCTCCACTCTATCAATTTGGCGCGCTTCAACTCGTCTACTAAGGCTAAGTAGTCCGACCGGACAACATCTGGTTCAACCTCTGTGGTTTTACACATCTGCGCTGTAGCTAATTCAACTGGATTTTCTTGATCGATAAACTCGATAAGATTAAGGGCCGACTGATTCAAATGCCAGTACACGCCGCGTCTAGCGTCCAGTAAGAAAGCACCAGATTCGCTGTGCGTAAGAACTACACCGTTGCGCAATTTAATCTTCATTCAAATCATCTTCCTGAGAGCTGAGCAGTGCGCGCTGCTTTAACAGAACGAAGCCAACGCTCAGCAAACTCGAGCTCAATCAATTCGCCGTAATCTGCACCATCGAGCGAATAGTTGTTCAAAGACTTGAGCAGCTTCTGTCGGTCGATGAAACCAATCTCTTCCAAAATGCATTCATCGGCAAATAGTGTTCTCATCCGATCATGTCCTTGATGATACTGTGTGAACATCTCTGCGGTATAGTCACCCTTGTCGAGACGTTCAAAATAGTCGATACTCATAGCAGGAGGCCTAGCTCGCGCTAAAAGAGGTTTAATAGGACGTTTCATAACGCGGTCAGCAATATTCAAGGATAATGCTACATCTGTTATACGCGGGTCAAGATAAGGACTCTCAAACTGGATACCGCATGCAATATTATTCATTCGTCGTAGCGTTGTTCCATGCACCGCTAGATAAGACAGAACCTGATTTGTGGTTCGATTTTGATGTATCGCACAAACATTCGAATCTGCGGCCCTGCGAGCTATTGCTGAAACTTCACTTTTCACGAGTGACGTTAATGCTGGATGAAAATGTGGCGACTCAATCCAGTCAGAGTAGCCCACAAAGTCACTGTTAGGACTTCGGAATTTTCCTTCCGCAAGATCAGCAATTTCTTGATCGAATGTTCTTCGTGGGAATAAAAGACGGAGCATGGCCGTGAGTGGCATTCGGTTCATAATCCGATACTTCCATAGCCAGCTGAACCGACGAGGATCCGATGTACGGAGTAAAGACCACATCAATGATGATACTTCACCGAACAGAGCATCCCCGCCATGACCGTTTAGATGAATTGTTGAACCAGTAGGTGCCAATATCTGTTCTAAAACCGGAACCGTTGCGATTGATACCGACATTGGAGTCGGCCCTTCGGGGTAGTTGTTTACCGATATATCGGTCTCAACAGATACAGGATCTACAACATCACTGTATGGTACTTCTAAATGTCGTGAACTAATTTTATGTGCCGCGCGGGATGCCCATTTATAATCATTGTTGGAGCTTTCTGCGGCTTGCAAGAATAACGTATAGTGTGGTACGCCTAACTCAGAGGCATAAAAGCTTAAGGTTGTTGAGTCTAGTCCGCCAGAAAGATCAGTACTAATAATTCTATGACCGGCGACCTTGCTTTTCACTACGGTGCGGATCGTGCCGCGCAACTCTTCCGCTACGTGGTCTATGCTTTCTTTGGCATCTGGGTACTGCCACCATTTCACGGGCCGTGGAGCTGTATCACGTTTTATTACTAGGCATTGCCCTGGTCCTACCCCGTGAACACCTTGCCATATCGGTAGATTCGTGAATGGATGCGATACCTCAAGATTTGTCAAACGGGCAGCGAGAACCTGGCGATCGTATTCAAATTCAACAAGTTGAGCAAGAACATACTGATCATCGCTTATAACATCGACCTCTTTATAACGAGTCCAGAATACTGTGCGCGTTAGATGCGGAGGCCCATATATGCGCATTTCATTCTCGTTGCGAATGACCAGTATTCCACCAGACAGTGTCACATCGACTGCAATACGCTCAGCAGAGCCGATACTACTGCAGCTTCCAATCTGCTCACTTAGTTTTTGCTTATTGATATTGGCTCCAGATATCGCAACTCCCGTCAACGTAGGGGTTGAGGCAATTATCATACCCTGTGTTTTTTGCGTCCCGACTATCCAAGGGCGTCCTGACGGGTATCGCACGAGCACCTTGCCTCTGGCGGCTTCACAAAGCGATAAGCAGACATCATCATGCATAGGGTGGTCAGGTAGAATTACTGCCGACATGATACTCCCATTGGCAAAATTAGAATACTATGCTGGTGGCCGCGGCGCAGAAATACACTGCGCCGCGGCCACCCGGATTCCTCAGCAACCTGGGGTAACCGTCCAAAGTGCTCGCGCATTGAAGATGTCACGGCAGCGCAGACGCCCAAGCGACTTGGTCAGAGACTTGAAGGATCCGACATGGGTAAGAGTCGGAGGAGTGTAAACCTTCACAATAATTCACCTCCTTCGAGAAATAGAGGACAGACAGGGAAGAGACTGCAAGCGCCCAGGTCGGTTTCGCGACAGGACCCTATGGCGGCCTCGATTGAGGAGATTAGGCGCTCCAGAACTATCTTGTCAAGAGGATTGTTCAGAAGAGTTTCAACTCCTTGCATTTCCGCTGATCAAGCTAGTTTCACCTAAATGTTCGGACAATCAAACACATTTGGACCTTGACCGTAAAAAACTCAAGAATATGACAAAAAATATGTTGGTTTCTGCAAATTTAGGTTCGCAAAGCTAGCGCTGACTCGAGAACAGCATGGGGCGGAAACACCGATACTGGATCGTTACCAGGCTGTTGTTAACAAGACCAAACCAGCTCCCAAACGGCTGTGATTCTCACAAAGAAGACGCTGCGCTTCGGCGCGTCCCACCCGGAGATAGACACGGTCAGGAGAGGGCCGGTGAGCCCTCCAGCCCCTCGTGCAGCCCCACCACCGGTCCCACGGTGGCAGTGTCCTGGCGCCAGAGCAGGCATACCTCCACCGCCCGCTGGCGGAAGGTCTCCAGGCGCACCAGGTAGTGCGGATCGACCACCCAGCCAGTCAGCTGCCACAAGGGCCAGACCGGCATGTCCCAGACCACCCGCACACTCAAACACGGCTGGTACGCACCCGCATCCACCGCCACCGCCAGCCCATCCAGCACGATCCGAGCCCGAAACCGCTCCCGCCCAGCCCCATCCCGCTCACGATGCCCCACGAAGGCCGGAGTAGACACCACCTGGCCATCGACCGCCACCACCGGCGGGCGCACACTCTGCCGGTCCACCAGGAAGTCCAGCACCACCGTGGCCACCGCACCGGACTGGAACAACCAGACCATGCCCACCGGCCGCTGCTGCTCAGCCCCATCCCGCACAGCCGCCGCCAGCACCTCGATACCCCGATCACTGCGCTGCAAGGCCGTACGCGCATTGCAATGAAACACCCCGGCATAGGCCTCCAGCCGCTGCTCCAACGACGCCTCCGGCCGCTCCACAGCAGTCCATACTACCGCGGCGCCGTGGTCTTCCAAGGCGTCGAGTACCCCGGAAGCCACCAGCCCCTCATCGACGCCGAAACCTGGCAGAAAGTCCAAACCATCCTGACCTCACGGCGCAACGGCGAACGCCAACGCCTGCACAACCACCACCTCAAGACCACCGCCGTCTGCGGCCACTGCGGCGCCCGTCTGCTGGTCCAGAACACCACCGCCCGGGGCGGCGACGTCTACCGCTACTTCGTCTGCGCCCGCCGCCACCGCCTGCACACCTGTGGCTTTAGCGCCGTCCTGATCGACCAAGTTGAACAGCGCGTCGCCGACCTCTACCGCTCCCTCGCCCTCAGCCCCCAGGACTGCCAGCAGATCGCCCACTACCTCCGCGCCGAACTGGACCGTATCCAAGCCAACTCCCAGAAAGACACCCGCGCCCTGCGCATACGACGCAGCCAACTGGAGACCGAGCGCCGCAGCCTCCTCCACGCCCACTACGCCGGAGCCGTGCCACTCGAGCTGCTCAAGGAGGAACAAGGTCGAATCAGCCGCCAGTTGAACGACATCGAGTGCACCCTCAAGGGCTACCACGTCGATGCCGCTCTCGTGAGGGCCCACCTCGACCAAGCCCTCAACCTGATGGAGGACTGCCACCGCCTCTACACCGCCGCCCCCGACCACCTCAAAAAGCTACTCAACCAAGTGTTTTTCAGCCGGGTACTGGTCAACCCGGAGCGGGACGAGTATGACGCCGTCATCTTCCCACCAGACAGACTCAACCCCACAGCCATGCCACCACCGACGGCACCAGACGCAGCAGCAGACGACCCAAACTCGGCCCACGACGCTGCACCCGCGGCCATCATGACGAAGCTGCCCCTGGCCAAAGATGCAGCCGAGACCACCAGCGCCTTCGGACTCCTCACCCCACTGTTCGACCAGTTGGCCAGCCCTGCCCTGCGAACCGCCGCCCGGCAGGCCCATGCCGCCACCCACCACGCACTACATGCAGACCACGCCGCATCCATACGCGACCGAGAGACGCCGGGCACGGACAGCGACATGTGGGAGGCAGGCACGGACCGAGAGACGTGTCTCGCCGACCAGGAACCTGATCCGGAACGCAGGCCCAGCGGACCGAGCAGCAGCGGCCAGTCCTCACAACGCAAAACACCCGCCTCAAAGGGCAGGTGCCTGGAGCTCCCCGACTCAGACCCCAAGCATGCGCTGCATGACGGAGGTTTGAGTAGGGGAGTCGTGCAGGGGGTCGGCAAAGTCGGGTCAGGTGCTTGGCTGGGTGATGAGCTTGATGGCTTGTTTTGGGCGTCGTGACAGGGATCTGGTGGTCGAGGCGATACCGGCGCCGGGGCCGTGGACCAGGCGGATGAGGCCGATGGCCAGGTTGCGCAGGGCGGCCATGATCTCGGGGCCGTGAGCGGTGCGCAGCTGGTGGCGGTCCTCATCGAAGACCACGTCCCTGACCCAGTGGAGCCGGTTCTCGATTCCCTAGTGCCCTTGGACCCAGGCCGCAACCTGCTCGGGCTGAGCCTGCTCCATAGGCAGCGAGCAGACCAGGTAGACCACCTCAACGGTTGTCCTCTTGGCCTTACCGTTCTTGCCCGGACTCTTACGGTTCCTGGTGGTTCTCGTGCGCCGGACCTGAAGCACCTGAGCCGCCTCAGGGAAGTCGACCCAGGCGGGAGCCTCGACCGCCTTGACGGTACGTCGCACCCGCCGCCCGCGAGAGGAGTCAACGCTCGAGACGGACGGGACGTCCTTCCAGGGAAGCCTCTTGAGCGTCCTGCGCACACCGGGCTGGTTGTTCTTAACAGTGAACACGTAGTGACCACCTCGGCCGACGATCCACTGGGCGGTGCCTGTCTGGGTGTGCATCGCATCGGCGCTCACCACCGCCCCGCCCAGGTCGAGGGGCTCGAGAAGCTCCCTGAGTGCCGGGATCTCGTTGGACTTGTCGGCTACCCGCATCTGGGTCAGCACGACACCGGTGGCTTGGTCCAGGGCCGCCAGGAGGTGCGGCGCCGAGGTCTGCCCCAGGCGGGCCCCGCGCACGGTCTTGCCATCCACCGCGATGACTGTTCTTCCCTCGATGGTGCCGGTGCGAGTGCAGTACCAGGACCTTAAATGGGCGTTGAGGTCGGTGGGGTCCAGGTCCTGCAGGACCCTGCGAATGGTCGACTCCGACGGCAGTGCCTGCCCCGCCTCCAAACCCAGGGCCTCCAGGTCGGCGGCGGTCAGGTCGGTGGTGTGCTCCCAGATGGCCGTCAGGCTCCGGCAGCCGGCGAGCACTCCGGTCACGGCCAGGGACAGGACCGCGAACAGGCTGTGGCGCACACCCCGCCGATCACGCGGGTCTTCCACATTCTTAAGAACCTGGGCCAGGGGCTGGCGCGACAGAGCGGTCGTGGTGGAAGATGACATGGCGGCGTGACCTCGCTGGTGACGGGATTGAGTAGACGCCTTCATCGTCACCATGCGGGTCACGCCGCACCCGCACCAACACACCAGACCCTCTAGAGATCAGACAACCACCCACCGACTTTGCCGACCCCCTGGGGAGTCGTGGTACCCCCTGTGGGGCTCGAACCCACGACCTTCGGATTAAAAGTCCGCAGCTCTGACCAACTGAGCTAAGGGGGCGCACCGACGACCGGAAGCAGAGTCACAGGCGCCGTCGGCAGGGGCCAGCATAACCGAACAACCAATCGTCGTGTCGAACTCGCCGCGCCGCCGGCCCGCCCGGGCCATCGGCAGTCGTCGCGAGCCCTCCTATCGGCCGTGCTCGTCCCGCCCCGTCGAACCCGTTGCCGCCGATAGTCTCCGCCGTCGGCCGGAAGTGAACCGGTGGGGGAGGGCCTGCCCACTCGCGAGACAATAAGCCTGCGCGTCGTTAGCCGGCGCGCCCGCACCGCGTGAGGAGTCCCCATGGTCCGCCAGTTCCACCGTCCCGCCCGGCTCGACCCCGAGGCCACCGAGCAGATCGAGGGCAGCACCGACACCGCCGTTGCCTCCGAGCTCGCCCACCGGGCCGCTCAGGCCCTCATCGGCGGCTTCCCCGGTACCGAGGACGGCGACGACCCCATTACCCGCTCCGGCATCGTCACCGCGGTCGCCACCAACGGCGTCGACGACATCGCCGAGTTGTGGGCCGAGTCCCCGGCCACCACCCTGCCCGGCACCCTGTGGCGCCTATTCCTCGTGCACGAGTGGATCCGCCGAGATCCCGAGCTCGTCGCCCGTCGCTACGCCACCGTCGTCGACCTCACTGGCGCCGACGATGCCGCGACCACCCGCCTCGAAGCGGCACTCGGCCAGGCGCGCGCCGTGCCCGCCCCCGACGAGCTGCGCGAGCGCCTCGATGCCGTCCTGGCCGGAGACGTCACGGGCTCCGTCACCGGGCTTGCCCCGCTGCTGACCGCCACCGCAGGTTTCCTGCGCGCTCTGGCGGCCGGCTCCAACCCCGTGTGGATCGAGGACGACACCGACGAGCTCGCCGACCGCGTCACCCGCCGTGACTCCGCCCTCCTGGCCACCGCCGACGAGCTCACCGACTCCGCCCGCCGCGCGGCCGCCGGACTCCTCGACTGAGAGGACCTTGCGCAGGGGCTATCCGAGCGCGGGATGTCCAAATCGGTGACAAAGGCCTGAAGCAAGCGCGCGTAGGTAGATTAAAACCGCATGATTCCGCGGTTTTGTTGAAGGTATGAAGAGTGTGCAGGCTCCTTTGTCACCGATTAGGACACCAACGGCACCATCGGCGAGATCATGAACGCTGCGTCGGTGCAGTACCGGCGTGAATCGCAGCCTCTGTACGTAGGGGAGTCGTACGGGCCTCCGAATGGCTGCTGCGCGAGGAGCAGGTAGGTGCATTGCGCACGAGGTAGGGGGTGTGCAGCGGGGTTGAGGTTCAGCCGGTGCACCCCGGGGCTCGCGCAGTAGCGGCGCCCTGCGCATTCGCCCAACCGGAGCGGATCATCGTCCCACAAGGTCGCCCGGACGTGGGACCATGTGGTCATGACCAACGACGCGCCTCACTCCGCCCCTACGCCGCTCTCCCGCTTCCTGGGCGGGTGGATGCGTCACCCGAGCCCCCAGGAGCCTGAGCAGGTGTCCGACGACGTCGAGGCGGCCGAGGCGGCCCAGTCGGCGGTGTCCCCGGAAGCCGCGGGCCCCGGCGAGCCGGCGGTCTCGGCTGAGGTCGCCGAGCCCGAGGGCCACGGTGAGCCTGACGACGCCCCAGCCTCTCCCGACGGGTCGCCCACCGACGACGGGAGCCCCGAGGGACACAATGCCGCCGGACGCCTCGAGCAGTCCGACGACTCAGCCGACTCCGAGGATATCGAGGAGTCCGCCGAGGAAGAGCACGTCATCGAGGTCGCCGACCCGCGCGACTTCGCCGACGACTCCGGCCCCCAGTACGAGGACGAGGACTTCGACGACATCGTCGACGGCGAGGAGGCCCCCGCCCCCGGCCCCATCGGCACCGCGACCCCCGCCATCGCCCCCTCCTCCATCACCTCCGCCAGCTCTCAATCGGCCCCGTCCTCTGCCGAGGCCCAGGCGACCCCGTCGACCACGGCGCCGGGGGACCGGGGCCTGCCCGCTCCCGCCAGCGACCCCCGCTCGGGCCCCGCCGCCGGCTCCGACAGCGCCCCCTCCGCGGCCTCCTCACAGAGCTCGGCCGGCGCGACCGGTGCCAGCACCGCGGCCGACGCCGCGGCCTCGGCCGCCTCCGCCGACACCGCCCAGGCGGACCCCGAGGATCTCCTGCTGCCCCTGAAGTCCTTCAAGAACCGCTTCATCGACCGGGAGCTGACCTGGCTGGACTTCAACGAGCGCGTCCTGGAGCAGGCCGAGGACCACACCCTGCCCCTGCTGGAGCGCGCCTGGTTCCTGGCGATCTTCTCCTCCAACCTGGACGAGTTCTACATGGTGCGCGTCGCCGGGCTCATGCGCCGCATCAAGGCCGGCATCACCCCGGTGCGCGCCTCCGGCCTGGACGCCAACCAGGTCCTGGCCCAGGTCACCAGCCGTACCAAGGAGCTCACCGCCCGCCAGGCCGCCCTCTTCCAGGAGGACATCCGCCCGGCCCTGGCCGAGCGCAACGTGAAGATCCTGGGCTGGGACGAGCTCAACTCCGACCAGCAGGAGCGCCTGACCCGCTACTTCCGCCACCAGATCTACCCGGTCCTCACGCCGCTGGCGGTCGACCCCTCCCACCCCTTCCCCTACATCTCGGGCCTGTCCCTCAACCTTGCCGTCATCCTGCGCAACCCGCGCAGCGGCAAGGAGCACTTCGCCCGCATCAAGGTGCCCGACTCCCTGCCGCGTCTCATCCAGGTCCCCGGCCGCGAGCTTGACGCCGCGGACAAGGCCGCTGGCTGCGCCGTCATCCCCATCGAGATCGTCATCGGCCAGCACCTCGACCACCTCTTCCCGGGCATGGACATCCTGGAGCACCACCTCTTCCGGGTCACCCGCAACGAGGACCTCGAGGTGGAGGAGGACGACGCCGAGAACCTCCTCAAGGCCATGGAGAAGGAGCTCGAGCGGCGCCGCTTCGGCGACTGCGTGCGCCTGGAGGTGGAGGACACCATCTCCTCCTTCACCCGCCGCTACCTGGTGCGCGCCCTGGGCCTCAAGGGCGACGACGTCTTCGAGCTCCCCGCCCCCCTGGACCTGACCTGCCTCAACCAGCTCCACGACCTGGACATCCCCGACCTGAAGTACCCGCGCTTCGTGCCGGTGACGGCCGCGGGCCTGGCCGCCTACGAGTCCTCCTCCGCGCCGGACGTCTTCGCCGCCATGCGCGAGCACGACGTTCTGCTGCACCACCCCTACGACTCCTTCTCCACCTCGGTCCAGGAGTTCGTGGCCCAGGCCGCCGCCGACCCCAAGGTCCTGGCCATCAAGCAGACCCTCTACCGCACCTCCGGCGACTCCCCGATCGTGGACGCCCTCATTGAGGCCGCCGAGGCCGGCAAGCAGGTCGTCGCCATCGTGGAGATCAAGGCCCGCTTCGACGAGGAGGCCAACATCTCCTGGGCCCGCAAGCTCGAGCGCGCCGGTGTCCACGTCGTCTACGGCATGGTCGGCCTCAAGACCCACTGCAAGCTGCTGCTCGTCGTGCGCCAGGAGTCCGACGGCCTGCGCCGCTACTGCCACGTCGGCACCGGCAACTACCACCCCAAGACCGCCCGCGGCTACGAGGACCTGGGGCTGCTGACCTGCGACCGCGACGTCGCCCAGGACCTGACCACCCTGTTCAACCAGCTCTCCGGCTACGCCCCGCGCGCCCGCTTCCGCCGCCTGCTCGTGGCCCCCCGCGGCCTGCGCAACGGGCTCGTCGAGCACATTGAGCAGGAGATCGCCAACCGTAA
This sequence comes from Actinomyces acetigenes, assembly GCF_031296635.1. NCBI lineage: Bacteria > Bacillati > Actinomycetota > Actinomycetes > Actinomycetales > Actinomycetaceae > Actinomyces > Actinomyces acetigenes. The sequence continues at coordinate 133,331 of NZ_JASPFC010000003.1, read as the reverse complement.
GGCCGGCCTGCCTGCCTGGATCCGCATCAAGGTCAACTCCATCGTCGACGAGACCGTCATCGACGCCCTCTACCGCGCCTCGCGCGCCGGGGTGCCGGTCGACATCGTCGTGCGCGGCATCTGCGGCCTGCGCGCCGGCGTCGAAGGCCTCAGCGAGAACATCCGCGTGCGCTCCATCCTGGGGCGCTTCCTGGAGCACTCGCGCATCTACGCCTTCGCGGCCGGCGGCCAGACCAAGCTGTTCATCGGCTCGGCCGACCTCATGCACCGCAACCTCGACCGCCGCGTCGAGGCCCTGGTGCGCATCACCGACCCCGCCATGGTCGAGGACCTCGAGTGGCTGGTCACCCACTGTGCCTCCGACGACGTCGCCTCCTGGCACCTCCAGCCCGACGGATCCTGGGAGCGTCGCCTCCTCGACGCCGAGGGCAACCGCCTCGAGGACATCCAGGACAGCCTCATGGCCCGGGCGCGCTCGCGCGTCAAGGGCCGGCACTGAGACGGCCGTGCCATGAGCCCCTCCAGCAAGAAGAACAGATCGCGCGAGACCGTGAAGGCCGCCGGCGCCCTCGTGTGGCGTGAGAACGGCAAGCACCTCGAGGTGCTCCTGGTCCACCGTCCCCGCTACGACGACTGGTCCATTCCCAAGGGCAAGGTCGAGTCTTGCGAGTCGGTGCGCACCTGCGCCGTTCGTGAGGTCGCTGAGGAGACCGGCGTCCAGGTGATCCTGGGCCAGCCCCTCAGCCGCGTGCGCTACAAGATCGGCGACGGTTCGCGCAAAGAGGTCCACTACTGGGCCGCCCGCGTCGCCCCCGAGGCCTCGGCCGCCGTCGCCGCCCGTTGCGCCGTCAAGCCCGCCTCGGCCAAGGAGATCGACGGCGTCGAGTGGCTGCGCGTGGGTCATGCCCGCAAGCGCCTGACCTACTCCTACGACCGCGACCTGCTCGGAGAGCTCGTCGACCTGTGGGAGGACGGCAAGCTCGACACCTGGACCCTGGTCCTCGTGCGCCACGGCCGCGCCGTCAAGCGCTCCGTGTGGAACCGCCCCAAGGAGCGGGACAAAGAGACCGACGAGGCCACCCGCCCCCTGACCCACGACCAGGGCGAGACCCGGGCTCGTGCCCTTGTCCCGATCCTGGCCGCCTACGGGGTCGGGCGCGTCATCACCAGCCCCTGGAAGCGCTGCGTGGACACGGTCGCCCCCTACGCCGCGGCCGCGGGCCTGGACCTGGAGACGGCCGGGGCGCTGACCGAGATGGCCCACGCCCACAGCCCCAAGGGCGTGCGCTCCGTGGTCAAGAAGGTCCTTCGCGTGCGCGAGGAGCCGACGGCGCTGTGCACCCACCGGCCCGTCCTGCCCACCATCATGGAGGTCGTCTCCCAGTATGCCCCCGGAAAGCTCCTGCGCTCCGTGCCCGACCGGGACCCCTGGCTCAAGACCGGTGAGATCCTCGTGGTTCACATGGCCCGCCGCCCCCGCGGCAAGATCCGCGCCGTCGCCATCGAGAAGCAGCGCCCCGTCCTGTCCGAGGGCCGCTGATTCGAAAGGGGCGCAGACTCGAACCGATGTCTTTGCTGGGAGAACTATGGACTCGCGGGTTACCAGGATTCTCCGGTAACCCGCGAGTTGATTCCCCTCTCGAGATGATGGACTGCTACTGGCGGATGACGTGGTCGTGCGGTAACGCCCCGTTGATCACATCCGGCTGCTGGGGCACATGGCGGCGGGACCTGCGCCATGCCAGGAAGGCGAGGACGTCGAGGGCCAGGAGGCTCAGCAGTGAGGCATGAGCGGCGAACCAGAACGGTATGGCGTGGGGCAGCAGCTGGCTGGGGTCGAAACCGTGCTCCTCCGCACGAGCCGTCGTTGTGGCGTTAGCTGAGAACCATATCCCATACAGACTGATTACGCTAAGGTTCAATAACGTCAGGATTACTGACGTCAGTCTGTGAAGCGACGTATCTTTGTAATGTTTCGCCATCAGTTGCACCCATTCCGTAGGAATCCGACCAATCCTCGATCAGGAATTTTTGTGTCGAGATTCCAGCTCGGTTTGGTAGGGTTCCATAGTCTCACTGCGTCCCAATGGCAGTAGAACTGATTCTTCATAGAACTAGTGTTTGGGTTGGGGTGGCCGTTGCGCTCCGTTTCGTCGAGAGTCTCCTGCCAGGCTGCGGCGCGGAATGCAATGCCTGCTGTTCTCCCCCATAGTGTCGGATACACCATGAGTGTGGGACTCCACTCCCATAGGTCAGCCCATTCGGTGTGGTCGATGAGATTCCCTGCCCACCAAGGGTCTGCAACGACCGGGAAGGCAGTGGTGCTGTCGAAGGAAACATGTTGTGTCAACTTGTTTCCGTCTATACTGTACGATGTAGGCACATTTTTCCCGTTGGCGTCCTTTGCCCAGGGGGCGGCTATGCCTCCTAGCCATTTTCCGTCCGCTCCGATCAGGGACACGCTGCCATCGTCTTCCATTTTAAAGGAAGAGCCTTCAGCTCCGTTAAAGGTGTACGTATAGTCGCTCGGTGAGGAGGCTGAGTCAATGACTGTTGCTATCTGGACAGATCCGTCACTCTTTGGAAGTACTGTTGTGCTGTGGTCTCCGTCCTTATAGATGATTCCTCCTACTGGCGAAGACTCTGCTGCTGTTGCTGAGCTGCCTGATAGGGCAATTCTAATGTCGGAGCTATCGGAGTCCTTGTCATCGACCGTGATGTCACCGGATGCCTGGCGGGGCATGGTGACAGTGCTATTGCTTGTCTCGACCGTATATCCGCCGGAACTTGAGGTTGGAGTCGCATTGTCCTGCGTGACGATTTCTCCGGCATTGGAGAGCGTGGTTGCTGTGGGGTCTGGATCTGCGGCAGTGGGTGTGGCGAGGGCTGCAAGTACTGGGATGCTGACGATGGCGACTAGTAGGGGGGGGCTTCCGAGTTCTCATCACTGGCTCCTGGTTCTCTGTGTTCGGAGAGTTCCGGGATGTGTGGGGAGATGCGGCAAGGAGAGGTTCGACGGTGTTGCGGCTCCCGTTGCGCAGGGGCCGTCAGCGCTCCTCAACTCCCGATGGGGTGCCACATATTTACCACAGTATCAAATTGTGTTCGGTCTCACAAGCATCGTTTGCCATCCGCTTGCCGCCGCTGCCCAGAACCCTCATCCGGGGCGCCTATCGTGACCGCTGCCTGACCATCACCCGGTATCCGACTGAACCTCCGACCCCCTCTGACTGAGCGAGGCGAGCCCGTGCTCCTGACCCGCCGCGGCGCCCTGGGCACCCTGAGCGTGGCCACCCTGACCGCACTGACCGCCTGCGGGCGCGACGCCGCTGGCGGCTCCGGGACCGGGCGCACCGAGCTCGTCGAGGGCGCCATCGACTTCGCCGGCACCGACACCCCCATGACCGCCGACGAGATCAGCAGGATCGGCGGCGTCGGCCCGACCGTCGGCCGAGGTCTCCTCTGCTTACCGTGGTGACTCCGGCTGCGAGCGGGACCTGCGCCATGCCAGGAAGGCGAGGACGTCGAGGGCCAGGAGGCTCAGCAGTGAGGCATGAGCGGCGAACCAGAACGGTATGGCGTGGGGCAGCAGCTGGTTGGGGTCGAAACCGTGCTCCTCGGCACGGTTGACTGCCGCGGTGTCGGCATTGCTCCACAGCACGAAGAAGCTGATGACCGAGGCGTTGAGCGTCGCCAGCACGGAGAAGAATGCGGGGCGTGAGGAGATCGTGAGGTTGCGGTCGTGGGTCATGTCGATGTCCTTCATCTGAAGCGGTCGTCTCCGCACCACCGTATCGAAATATGACCGTCCTCACGGGAGGTGTTTACCGGCCGTTTACCCCGGTCACCCGGAACCTTCATCCGGGGCGCCTATCGTGACCGCTGCCTGACAATCACCCGGTATCCGACTGGACCTCCGACCCCCTCTGACTGAGCGAGGAGAGCCTGTGCTCCTGACCCGTCGCGGCGCCCTGGGCGCCCTGAGCGCGGCCACCCTGACCGCGCTGACCGCCTGCGGGCGCGACGCCGGCGCCGCCGACCCCAACGCCTCCAGCGACCTGGTGGGGGAGATCCGCGGCGCGGGCGCCACCTCCCAGTCTGACGCGCAGGACGCCTGGATGAACACCTTCATGGGTGCCAACCTGCGCGTCACCGTCGACTACGCCGGCGGCGGCTCCGGGGCCGGGCGCACCAAGCTCGTCGAGGGCGCCATCGACTTCGCCGGCACCGACACCCCCATGACCGCCGACGAGATCAGCAGGATCGGCGGCGCCGTCGAGCTGCCCCTCTACATCTCCCCGATCGCCGTGGCCTACAACCTGCCCGGCTTCACCGGCGAGTCCCACGTCAACATGACCGGCGAGGTCCTCGCCGAGGTCCTCTCCGGGGCGATCACCCGCTGGAACGACCCCGCCCTGGCCGCCCTCAACCCCGGCGCCGCCCTGCCCGACCAGCGGATCATCGTCGTGGGCCGCTCCGACGACTCGGGCACCACCAAGGCCCTGACCACCTACCTGGCCACCGTCGCCCCCAAGGCCTGGCCCCACGAGCCCGAGGAGACCTGGCCACTGCGCGGCGGCCAGTCCGGCGACGGCACCGCCGGCATGATCCAGACCGTCTCCGCGGCCACCGGCACCATCGGCTACGCCGACGCCTCCAAGGTCCCCGCCACCCTGGGCACCGTCGCCGTCGGCTCCAACGGGGCCTACGTGCCCGTCTCCGCCAAGGCCGCAGCCACCGCCCTCGACGCCGCCACCCTGGGCACCGAGGCCGACGAGACCCGCCTGCTCTACCAGCCCAGCCACGACGCCGAGGGCGCCTACCCCATTGTCCTGGTCTCCTACCTCGCCGCCCGCCTGCGCTACGACGACGCCCAGATCGCCGCCGTCGTCAAGGCCTACCTGCGCTTCGCCGCCTCCACCCGGGGACAGGACGCCTCCACCAAGGCCACCGGCTGCGCCCCCATCACTCGCGAGATGCGCGAGAAGATCAACGCCGCCATCGACAAGATCGCCGCCTGAGCCGGCCGGCCCGACGCCGCACCGAACCACATGACCAGCCAGCACCCACCCGCCCAGCCGCCGCCCCAGACACCCCGAGGAGGGTCAGCCGTGGCCAGCAGCACCACTCCACCGCCGTCGTCGCCGCCCCCAGCGGGCACCGCGACCGCCTCCAGCAGCACCGACGACGCCATCATCCAGCCCGGCAAGGCCCCCGGGCAGACCGGCAACAGGATCTTCACCGGCCTGTCCTTCGGCGCCGGCACCTTCATCATGGTGGTGCTCGCCCTCGTGGCCGCCTTCCTCATCCGGGAGGCGCTGCCCGCCCTGACGGCTTCGCGCCAGACCCTGGAGTCGGTCTCCTTCATGCGTGACCGCAGCCTGTGGGGCTACGTGGCCCCGCTCGTCTTCGGCACGCTGCTGTCCTCGACCATCGCCCTGGGCGTCGCGGTGCCGCTGAGCATCGGGGTGGCCCTGTTCATCTCCCACTTCGCCCCGCGCCACCTGGCCCAGGCCCTGGGCTACATGGTGGACCTGCTGGCAGCGATCCCCTCCGTGGTCTTCGGCCTGTGGGGCTTCCTGTGGCTGGTGCCCCTGCTCGACCCCATCAACACCTGGCTCAGCGAGCACCTCGGCTTCATCCCGCTGTTCGCCGACTACACGGCCCCGGCCAAGAACATCACCACCGCCTCCCTGGTCCTGGCGGTCATGATCCTGCCGATCATCACCGCCACCATCCGCGAGATCTTCCTCCAGACGCCCACCCTCCAGGAGGAGGCCTCCCTGGCCCTGGGCGCCACCCGCTACGAGATGATCCGCCAGGCCGTCCTGCCGTTTGGCCGCTCCGGCATCATCTCCGCCTCCATGCTGGGGCTCGGGCGCGCCCTGGGCGAGACCATGGCCGTCCTCATGATCCTCTCACCCGGCATGGGGCTGAACCTGCGCATCCTCCAGGCCGGCCAGCACCAGACCATCGCCGCCAACATCGCCTCGCAGTTCCGCGAGGCCTACGGATTGAGCGTCAACGTGCTCATCGCCACCGGCCTGGTCCTGTTCATCATCACCTTCGCGGTCAACTCCCTGGCGCGGTGGATCATCGCGCGCCGCTCCGAGTTCTCAGGAGCCAGCTGACATGACGCCCACGAACACCCCCGAGCCCACCGCCGGCGCCGCCTCCAACGGCGCGTCCTCCCGCCCCGAGCCCACCGCCGGCGAGACCGGCGCCCCCGCGCCCAAGTCCCTCAAGGCCGCGCTCGCGGCCGCCGAGGCCCCGGCCGCCCCCGTCGACCCACTGGCTGACCCGCCCACCATCGAGGGCGTGCCCCTGACCTCCTACCGCCTGCCCGACTGGTTCATCTGGGCGGCGCTGGGAGCCGCCTTCGTCGTCGTCGGCGGGATCGGTCTGCTGGTCGGGTGGAGCATCGCCGCCGTCGTCGCCCTGACCGCCCTGGTGTGGGTGGTGGGCGCCACCGCCGTGTCCTGGGTGCGCGAGGGCGAGCGCTGGGGCCGCAACACCCTGGTGACCCTCCTCATCTACCTGTCCTTCGCCGTCGTCATGGTGCCGTTGGTCTCCCTGGTGTGGATGGTTCTGTCGGGCGGCTCGGCCCGCTTCGGCTATGACTTCCTGACCACCAACATGCGCGGCGCCGACGCCTCCAACGGCGGCTTCTACCACGGCGTCGTCGGCACCCTGCAGATCACCGGGATCGCCACCCTCATCTCGGTGCCCCTGGGACTGTTTACCGCCGTCTTCCTCGTGGAGTACAACGGCGGCTGGATCGCGCGGGTCATCACCTTCCTCGTCGACGTCATGACCGGCATCCCCTCGATCGTGGCCGGGCTGTTCGCCTACTCGATCTTCCTCATCGTGGCCGGCCCCCGCTACCAGGCCGGCATCATCGGGGCAGTCGCCTTGAGCGTCCTCATGACGCCGGTGGTCATCCGCGGCGTGGAGGAGATGCTCAAGCTCGTCCCCTCCCACCTGCGCGAGGCCTCCTACGCGCTGGGCGTGCCCAAGTGGCTCACCATCGTCAAGGTCGTGCTGCGCACCGCGGTGGCCGGCATCACCACCTCCGTCATGATCGCCATCGCCCGCGTCATCGGCGAGACCGCCCCGCTGCTCATCACCGTGGGCCTGACGATCCGCACCAACACCAACCCGCTGGACGGCTCCATGGCCACCCTGCCGGTGCTCGTCTACGACCAGTACTCCCGCGGGGAGGCCGCCGCCATGGAGCGGGCCTGGGCCGGGGCGCTGACCCTCATCATCCTGGTCATGCTGCTCAACCTCGCCGCCCGCCTCATCTCCAAGTACTTCAGTCCCAAGGGCGGCCGGCGCTAGACCAGTCGGAGCCGTCTCGGGACCACCGCGCCCGCAGCGCCCCAGAGCCCTCAGCAGTCCACCTCAGGTAAAGGAACCGACGTGTCCAAGCGCATCGACGTCATCGGCGAGAACATCTACTACGGCGACTTCCTGGCCGTGAAGGACGTCAACGTCGTCATCGAGCCCAAGTCCGTCACCGCCCTCATCGGCCCCTCCGGCTGCGGGAAGTCCACCTTCCTGCGCACCCTCAACCGTATGCACGAGACCATCCCCGGCGCCCGCGTCGAGGGCCAGGTCATCGTCGACGGCGTCAACCTCTACGGTCCCGGCGTCGATGCCGTCCAGGTGCGCCGCGCCATCGGCATGGTCTTCCAGCGGCCCAATCCCTTCCCCACCATGTCCATCGCCGAGAACGTCCTGGCCGGCGTGCGCCTCAACAACCGGCGCATCAAGAAGTCCGACGCGGACGACCTGGTGGAGGCCTCCCTGCGCGGAGCCAACCTGTGGGACGAGGTCAAGGACCGCCTGGACCGTCCCGGCCTGGGCCTGTCCGGGGGTCAGCAGCAGCGCCTGTGCATCGCCCGCGCCATCGCGGTCAAGCCCGCCGTCCTGCTCATGGACGAGCCCTGCTCCGCCCTGGACCCCATTTCCACGCTCGCTATCGAGGACCTCATCTCCGAGCTCAAGACGGACTACACGATCGTCATCGTCACCCACAACATGCAGCAGGCCTCGCGCGTGAGCGACATGACCGGATTCTTCAACCTGGAGGCGACCGGCAAGCCGGGCCACCTCGTCGAGTACGACTCCACCGACAAGATCTTCTCCGCCCCCAGCCAGCAGGCCACCGAGGACTACATTTCCGGCCGCTTCGGGTGAGGATCGAGGGGCCAGGTGTCACGAATGGCGACTTTTCAGGTCGCCTGAGGCCGGTCTGAGCACCTCGGAATTACGTTTGTGCAGGTCAGCGTATGCCACGTCGATCCGAGAGCCGGTGCCGCGCAGGTAAAAGTCGCCCGGAGTGACACTTTTGGGCGCCTTGCGTGACACGGCGGTGCGGTCACGAGAGGGAGGCCGGCGACAGGACGCTCGGGAGAGGGGGACGTCGGGCCGGAGAGCGCCAGTCGGCGCGAATGCCGCTCGCGGCGGCTTGAGTTGGAGCCCGGGGCCCGTCACGGCCCGACGCCGCATAAAAGTCTACAGGCCCGGGCTCCGGGCCGCGGCGGTGTCCACGCGGTGAATCCACCCGGCGGACGGGCGCCTGGTCTGCCCTTGGCTGGATCTGCCCTGTCCGGGCCGTCCCGGTCTTCCCGGAACTGTTGCGTTCAGGCGTCCTCGGGGGCGTCCAGGCGGTAGCCGACGTTGCGCACCGTGCCGATGAGGTTGTCGTGCTCGGTGCCCAGCTTCGCGCGCAGGCGACGGATGTGCACGTCCACCGTGCGCGAGCCGCCGATGTAGTCCTCGCCCCACACCTCGTGCAGGAGCGCGTCACGGGTCAGGACCCGCCCCCGGTTGGCGGCCAGGAACTTCAGCAGCTCGAACTCCTTGTAGGTCAGGTCCAGGATCGTGCCGCGCAGTCGGGCCGTGTAGGCGGTGACGTCAATGACGAGATCGCCCACGTCGATGCGGTCGTCGTCGACCTCGTCCACGACCGGGACGTGGGCGCGCAGCAGCCGCAGCCGGGCCGACAGCTCGGCGGGCTTGGCGCCGGCCATGACGAAGTCGGCGGCGCCCCAGTCGATCTGCACCGCGGCGGCGCCGCCCTCCTCCACGATGAGGATGATGGGCGGGCAGTCCATGGGCCCGGTGAAGAGCTGGCACAGAGCGCGGGCGCGGGTCAGGTCCCCGCGGGCGTCGATCATGACGACGTCGGCGCTGTCCACCTCCGCGTAGGAGGACGGCATCGGGGGGAGGCACTCCACCGGGGAGTCGAGGAAGGCGGTCGCCGGCAGGACATCAGTGGCCTCACTCTCACGAGTGAACATGATGATCCGCATGGCTGCTCCTCCCATGGCTCGCGACCTGGACTCGCCGGCGCAGTCGAGCTGAGCAGCGGCGATACTGTTGGGACAAGTCAACCACACCTGGTCGCGGGTGAAATCCCCTGGGGCAACGACTGTCCAGATACTGACCACCCAGGAGGATGATGGGGTGGGGCTGGAGTGGGCGCCGCGGCCGCCCGGGTGTGGGACGATGCGTGCTGTGACTACCCACCACCGACGAGCCCAGCCGGCCGCGCGCACCCGTGGGGCCTCCCGCGGCTCGCGCGCTCACTTCCCTGCCGCAGCCGTTCCGGCGGCCGCCGGCGGCGCGGCGGACTGGGCCAGCGTCATCAGCACGGGTGACTCCGGCGTCTCGGCCGGGCCCGCCGAGTCGGAACCCGCCGCACGCGCGACCGACTCGGATACCTCCGGTGAGTCGGCCAGCTCCTCCGGTGCTCCGGGGACGGCCCGCTCAGCGGACTTAGGGGATGACGTCGACCTCACCGAGGACCTGGGCTATGCCACCCGTCGTGCCTCCAACCGTCCCAAGGAGCCGGGCCTGGTGGACCCGGCCTGGACCCGGCTCGCCTTCGCGGGCGTGGTGCCGTTGCTGCTGGCGGTCGGCTCGGTCCTGCCTGGCTGGGTGAGGCTGGCCCTCGTGGCCGTCCTGGTGCCGGCCGCCGCGCAGGGCTGGCCCGCACTCGTGCGTGCCCGGCACGACCTGGGCGGCACGATCGTCATAACGATCAGTGGGCTGTCGGCCGCCGTCAGCGTCTACCTCCTCGACGACATGGGGGTGGCCGGCCTGGTCATGGCCTTCTCGATCCTGCTGGCTTTCGTCGGCCAGATGCTGCGGCGCGACGGCCGGCACAACCTGGTCGAGGACCTGTCCTCAACGGTGGCCGGCTGCCTCGTGGCGGTCTCCGGTTCGGCCTGGTGCGCTCTGGAACCGGGACTGGCCGACCCGGCCATCGTCGTGCCCACCTGCCTGGCGCTGTTCGTCGGCGCCGTCCTGACCGTCCTCAACGTGCGTGCCCGGATGCTGGAGGCCCTCACTGTCACGGTGCCGGCCCTGTTCGCCGGCGGCGCCGGCTACGTGCTGGCCTCGGCCGGCTTCTTCGGCCTGTCCCACATCAGCGCGACCGCGGCCCTGCAGAGCGCCGTGGCCTGCGTGGTCGTCGGCTTCGTGGCGGGGGTCCTCATGGCCTCGGGCAACCGCGTCCTGTGGACCCACCGGTGGGTGCCCGGCGGGCGGGCGGCGGTGGCCTCCGCGCTTGTGCCGATCCTGTCGGTCGGCGTGCCGGTCTACGCCATCGCCCGCCTCCTGGGCGGCTTCATCGCCGGCTGACGGCGGCCGCCCGGCCCAGCGAGGCCCCGAGAGCGCCCCCTCAAGGCGCCCGAATGTCCAAATCGGTGACAAAGAGACTACGAAGCCCTGCGGTCAAGCGAAGGAACCGCGGAATCATGCGGTTTCGTCTGGCGCGCTCAGCGCTCCTCACCGCCTTTGTCACAGATTTGGACACCGCGGTGCAGATTCTGCCCGGATTTGCGGCTCCGGGATGCGGTGGACGCACGGGGCGCCAGCGGATCCGCGCGGCCCGGGCGGGCGGCGCGCATGATGCGGCCCGGGGTGACGTCGTAGGCTGCGGGCATGGCATTCACGCTTCCTGACGACCTGGCCCCCGAGCTCTACCCGCTGGCGTGGCTGGCCGGCACCTGGCGCGGTTACGGCATCCTCACCTACGGCGAGATCGTGCCCGAGCAGGCCGTCTACCAGGAGATGACCTTCGACCATGACGGCGGCCCCTACCTGCGCCAGACCACCACCATCTGGACGGTCGACGCCACCCGCTCCAAGAACCTCGACTTCGAGATGCCCGGCCTCCAGGGCGCCTCCCTCCTGGCCCCCGCCCAGATCTGGTCCACCGAGACCACCTACTGGCGGCCCGTCGGCCAGGAGCAGCCCGACGCCGACGCCGCCGACACCAAGGGCTCCGGCGGTCCGCTCACCCCCGTCACCCGGCTCGAGCTCGTCTCGGCCGACCCCGCCGGCCACGTCGCCGTCTGGGAGGGCTGGATCCAGGGGCCGCGCGCCCAGGTCGGCACCCAGGCCGTGGGACGGGCCCGCACCGCCGTCCCCGTGGAGGAGATGACCCGCATGTTCGGGCTCGTGGGCGGCGACCTCATGTGGACCCAGGACATGGCCGCCTTCGGCCAGAGCGAGGTGACCACCTACGCCTCGGGCCGCCTCGGCCGCGTCGACGACGTGAATGACCCCGCCGCCCAGCCCGGCTCCGCCCTCGACCCGGCTGAGTCAGCCGAGGAGTCCCCCACCTCCTCTGCGCCCGCCTCCGACGACGCCGAGCCAAACGCCTGATGCTCTCCTCCCCGCTGCTGACCCGCCCCGGCGCCGTCGCCTCCGCCCCGGGCGACCCCGACCAGGCCGTCCCCGCCCACTTCGGCGACCCCGGCCGCGAGCAGTCCGCCCTGGCCGAGGGGCGCGCGGTCTGCGCCCTGGCGCGCGACGTCGTCACCGTCACCGGGCCGGACCGCCTGAGCTGGCTGACCACACTGTCCAGCCAGGTGCTCACCGCCCTGGAGCCCGGCGACGGCGGCGCGGAGACGCTGCTCCTCGACGCCCAGGGGCACATCACCCACGCGCTCGCGGCCCTCGACGACGGCCGCACGCTCTGGCTCGTCACGGAGGCCGACAGTGGCGAGGCGCTGGCGGCCTTTCTGGACTCCATGCGCTTCATGCTGCGCGTCGAGGTGACTGAGCGACCCGACGTCATGGCGCTGGGCGCCCTGGGGGAGGGGCTCGAGGCCCTGGCCCAGGCGGCGCGCGACACCGCGTCGGATGCCTCCGATTCACCGGAGGCACAGGCCGACGCCGCCGAGCCCCAGGGCTCACTCATCGGCCTGTGGCGCGACCCGTGGCCGGGTGTCGTCGAGGGCGGCACGAGCTACGACGTCGGAGCGGACCGGCCGCATCCCGGCCAGGGCTACCGGGCCGGCTTCGTCCTCGTGCCCGTTCGGAGCGTGGACGCCGTGGCGCAGGCCTTCCTCGCCGCAGAGGAGGGTCGGCGCCTGGCCGGCGCCCTGGCCTGGGAGGCCCTGCGCATTGAGGCCGGCCGCCCCCGCTGGGCCCGCGAGGCCGACGCCCGCGCGATCCCCCACGAGCTGGACTGGCTGCGCACGGCCGTGCACCTGACGAAGGGCTGCTACCCGGGCCAGGAGACGATTGCGCGCACCCTCAACCTGGGCCGGCCTCCGCGCCGCCTCACCGTGCTCCAGCTCGACGGTCTCGTCGGCGACCTGCCCCGGCCGGGGGCGAGTGTGCGCATGGGGGAGCGGGTCGTGGGCGCCGTGACCTCCGTGGCGCGTCACCACGAGCTCGGCCCCATCGCCCTGGCTCTGCTGCGCCGGGCCGTGCCCGTGGGCGAGCAGCTGACCGTGCAGATCACCGAGGTCGACGAGGCCACCGGCGAGACCGTCCCCGTCGGGAGGGTTGACGCCGCCCAGGAGGTGCTGGTCTCCCCCGAGGGGCGCGCCCAGGCCAGTCCCTCCGAGCGGCCCGGCGCCGAGCTGCGCAAGGGCCTGCGGCTCTGAGCGGTCCCGAGTCCGATTGGTTTCGGATGTCCCGAGCCCGGGCCGGCTGCTCTGGGACCCGAGCCCGACTTGCGCCCGGTGACGGTCCGGGGGCTGTCACCCGCGGTGGCCAGTCGCTGTCGGCTCGAGGCTGAAACAACGGTTGTCGGGTGCGTGAGGCGTCAACTGTTCTCGCTGGGCGTGGCCGCCTGTCTGGGCTCGGTGACCGGCGACCGGTAGCCTGGGTGCGTGAGCGTCCTCAATGCTGTGTCATTCTTTCTCGCCGAGGCGGTCAGGTGGAGCTGGATCGCCGCCCAGGTCGTCTCCCTCGTCATGGGGATTTGGGCGCTGGTCGACTCCCTGATGCGGCCGGCGGAGTACTACGCGGCAGCAGGAAAGAGCACCAAGCGATTCTGGAACGTGGTCAACGCGGTGGGCACGGCTGTTGTCGGCCTGCTCGGGGCCGCCTCGATGTTGGGCCTGCTGGGCGTGGTGGCCAGCGCCGTCTACCTGGCGGATGTGCGCCCGGCGCTGCAGGCGCTGGCGCCGGTGCGGGTGCGCTCCTCGATCCGTATTCCGGGGCGGGCCTCCCAGCGCCGGCCGAGGCGCGATGGGCGCGGCAGGAGCGCTGGTCGCTGATGCGCGCGGTCATTCAGCGGGTCAACCGGGCGGCGGTGCGGGTCGACGGCGAGGTGGTCGGCGAGATCACCCACCCCGGCCTCATGGTCCTCGTGGGCGCCACGCACGACGACGGCCCCACTCAGGTGGCCACCGTGGCCCGCAAGATCGCGGACCTGCGGCTCCTGGAGGGCGAGCTCTCGGTGACCGACGTCGGGGCGCCCGTGCTCGTCGTCTCCCAGTTCACCCTGTACGCCGACACCCGCAAGGGCCGGCGCCCCACCTGGAACAAGGCGGCTCCCGGCGAGGTGGCCGAGCCCCTGGTGGAGGCTGTGGCCGAGGACCTGCGCGGGCGCGGCCTGGAGGTGGCCACCGGCCGCTTCGGTGCCGACATGAAGATCGACATGGAGGCCGACGGCCCGGTGACGATCCTCATCGAGGCCGAGTAGACCGACTAAGCTGAGGACGCCGCAGAAGGAGCCGCTGAGATGACGGGGCGTTCGCGGGCTGTGGTCATCGCCATGATGCTGTGGTGGGCCGTCTTCGGCTGCATCAGCGTGTCCTGGGCGCTGGGCTCCCCATGGCTGGTCGACACGGTCCTTCAGGGTGAGGGGCTGCGGCTCGCCCAGGAGAGACCCACCTGGTTCGTTGCGGTTGTCCTCGTCTCCGGGCTGGTGAAGCTGGGGTTCGTCGTCTTCGGCTTCGCCCTTCTGCGCCCGGACATCATCAGGGTTCCGCGCTGGATGCGCCTGGCCTTCGGCTGGGTCTCGGGAGCCCTGCTCATGACCTACGGGATGGTCGGCTCGGCGCAGGTGATCCCGACGATCATGTCCGGAGAGCCGCTCTCTCGCTACGGCTGGTGGCGGCTGGTTCTGTGGATGCCTCACTTCTGGGTGGGCGGGATCCTGGTGCTGGCCGCGACGGTCGCCTACCTGCGCTGGAGCCGTTCCGACATCGTCGAATCGCGGCTGGTTTGAGGCTCCGGCCCTGCCCCGGGACCGCTCGCGTCTCGGGCAGGGCGGACTGTTCTGTCCGAGATGGTTTGATATGTAGGCGCTCCGCTTCCAGGCTACTGTGCGTTCACCTGGTGCTGGCCACAACCTGTGCAGTGCAGAGAAGGAGCAGGAGAGGAATAAGGACGTGCCCGAGCAACTGACCGCCTATGACGGGCTCCTGCCCACCGAGGTTGCAGTCGCGGACAGCCGAGTTGACCTCAACGTCCCACTTTTTGTCGAGGAGGAGGAACGAGCCTCTTCCATGCTTGTCTCGCGTCGTGCTGACTTCGTCACTGTGCGTGCCTGCGCTCGCCTCGCGCTTGGCCGGCTCGGTGTCCCTCCTGTCCCGCTTGTTCCCGGCGAGGCTGGAGAACCGTCTTGGCCCAACGGTATCGTCGGCTCGATGACCCACTGCCGCGGTCTGCGCGCCGCCGCCGTCGCCTTCGCGCATGATGTGGATGCGATCGGCATTGATGCTGAGCCGGACGAACCACTCCCAGCCGGTGTGATCGACGTTGTTGCCTCCCCAGCAGAGCGGCGCCGGTTGCGGGCTCTGCCTGGCGGGGATGTCTCCTGGGACCGTCTCCTGTTCAGCGCCAAGGAGTCCGTCTACAAGGCCTGGTACCCGCGCGAGCGTTCGTGGCTCGGCTTCGAGGATGCGGATGTCGCACTTGGTGACGGTGTTCTGACCGCTGAGATTCATGGCGAGACGGGGACCCAATTCACACTGACTGGGTGCTGGGGTGTGAGTGATGGGATCCTCGTGACAGCCGTCGTTGTCCCCGCAGGCAAGTGGCCTGCGGGGACGTGAGCGATGGGTTGTTACTCACGATCCTTGAGGATCTCGGTGACGTCGACACCGCGCAGGTACCGCCCGGACAGGAATCGGACGACTCCATACGTGGCGAGAACGATGATGACGATGAGGATGACGGACCGAGACGACGTGGTGAACGGGAAGGCTGTCGCCAGACTCGAGATCATGTACTGCCAGGTCGGCTTCATGATGGCGATGGAGAGCGGCAGTCCAACGGCGAGGGAGAGCAGCACGAGGAGGACGTAGTTACCCAGGTACAGATGACCGACCTCCGCCTCGTCGTAGCCGAGGGCCTTCATAAGGGAGATCGAGTACTGCTCGCGGTCCACCACCATCCTCATGAGGAGGAACATAACGATGATGAACAGTCCGATTGACGCGACGAACAGGACGAGGATCGTGGGGCGCATCGCTTGGGTGAAGGTGTCTACCGAGGTGATCATGTCAGACCGGCTGATGACCGACTGCGCCTGATTGTCGAGGTCGTCATTAACGGTGCCGGTCACGATCGCGTTGGAGGAGTCTTTGTCGAGGCCGAGCAAGGCGTTGACGTCCTCGTGCTCGCCGAAGACTGCCATCTGCGGGTAGTCGACGATCCCGGCGACGACGACCTTGCGGTTGTCCGTGTCCATGGGGTCGAGTGTGAACTCATCGCCCACCTCGTAGCCGTACCTCAGGGAAACGGCCTTGGAGATGAGCACGTGGGTCTCGTCGGTGCCGGACAGGTCGACGTCGAAGTACTGGGTGTCTTTGTCGATGCCAATGACTGACAGGCTGGCGCCAGCGCCTTCAGCGCCCACGAGCTTGGCGGACCTCAGCGTCGCTGTCTCGGCGCCGTCCGGACTCGTGGGCGGTGCGCCAAGGAAGACGTAGACGACCTCGAATTTGATGTCCTCGCGCACCTCGTCGGCGTAGGACACGACGGAGTCGTGCATGCCGAAGCTGAAGACCATGAGCAGGAGGGACAGGACGACTCCGAGCAGCATGAGCACATAAGTGGTCCAAGCGCGCATGAAGGAGCGTAGGCGGAAGCTGAACGCGAAGGGGAGGGACGCGAGCGTCGCCCTCGATGGCGGACGTTGGCCGGTGTCGCGGCGAAGCAACTGTAGCGGCTCCTTGGCGAGTTTCCTGCGTAGGACAAGGAAGCTGACGAGCGTCACGGTGACGAGCGGCGTGAGGATGCCATAGGCGATGACGCCCGGTGAGACCACTGACCTGAGGGCCGGAATCGAGTAGTAGGTCGTCGCGTTCTGCATGGCCGGTGCAGCCAGGAAACCTCCGACCGTACCGGCGACGGCGCACACGGCGGCCAGGATGACGGGCAGGAGCATGTAATGGGCGATGAGTTCGCGTCTGGTGATGCCGAGTGCGTAGAAGGTGCCGATGACGGGTGACTGGCGGCGAATATTGTCGGCAGTGAGGACAGAGAGCACGTAGGCGATGAGGACCAGCGCTACGAATCCGGCGATATAGGCGGCCTGGACGGTGACAGTCTGGTCATCGATGACGGTGACGATGCGGGGATTGTCGTCGTGTTCGAGGTAGGAGGAGACCTGGGCGGTGCCGGTGCGGTCCTTGAGAGCGTTGCTGATCTCGCTGACGATGTCAGTGGCCTTCATATCGGAGTCGCCCAGGAGGTAGACGTAGGTGGTGGTCAGCGTGTTGCCCTGTTTAGCGAGGGACTCCACGGTGCTCGCGGCGGTGAAGGCGGTTCCGAACTCGTCGGGATCGGCAGCCGTGTCGGTGGGACGGGCGACGACAGTCGCATAGTCTGGGGTGGAGCCGATACCGGTGATGGTGAGTCTGGTGCCGTCGAGGTCGAGTGTGTCCCCGACCTTGAGGTTGTGGGCCCTGGCGTAGGTCTGCTCGAGTGCGATCTCATCGTTCGCCGTGGGCAGGGCCCCGGACTCCAGGTTGATGCGGTCGATCGTGCTGCGGTTCTCGTAGACGCGAACGGTGGAGTTGTCTGCGGCCGGGACGTCGGTGAACTCGGCGCGTTCGACGGTCAAACCCTTGTTCCTCAACGAGGTGAGCTGATCATGGGTCAGCTCGGCCGTGAGCTCGAGGTACCCGTCCTCGACGTTGCCGGTGTCCTGTGCGTCCTTGGCAGTAGCCAGGGCGGCGCCGTTGCCGGCAGCCATACCTGCGGACACGACGACGCCGAGGAGGATCAGCAGGGCAGAGGCGAGGTAGCGCGACCACTGGGAGCGCAGATCGCGCAGGAGCTGCATGTTGAGCATTTTCATGGCGCGTCCCTTCACCAGGTCAGGCTCGAGGCGAGCGCGGGGTCCTTCCGGACCTCGACATCGGAGATACGGCCGTCGCGGACAGTGATGGTGCGGTGCGCCATCTCGGCGAGCACCTGGTTGTGCGTGACGATGACGATGGTCGTGCCCAGGTCGCGGTTGATACGTTCAAGAAGGGAAAGCATCTCCTTGCTCGTCTCGTAGTCGAGTGCTCCGGTGGGCTCATCGCACAGAAGCAGCCGTGGACGTTTGATGAGTGCGCGGGCGATGGCACAGCGCTGCTGCTGCCCGCCGGAGAGCTGGGAGGGGAACTTGTTACGGTGGTCGGCCAGCCCGAGGTCGGCGAGCAGATCGTCCAGAGGCATGGGGTCGTCGCTCAGGTACTGGCAGACGCCGACGTTTTCACGGGCGGTCAGGGTCGGGACGAGGTTGTAGAACTGGAAGACGAAGCCCACGAGGTCGCGGCGGTAGCGGCCGAGATCCTTACGGCTGAGCGAGGTGACCTCCCGATCTCCGACCAGGATCGTGCCGGAGTCGGGCCGGTCCAGCCCACCGAGGCAGTTGAGTAGAGTCGATTTACCAGAACCACTCGCACCGACGATCGTGCATATCTCTGACTCGTTAATCGTGCAGGAGACGTCCTTGAGGACGTGGATTTTACCGTCGCCCTGCCCGAAGGACTTGTTGACCGAGTCGATGCGGATGTCCATGTGTGGTGCCCTTCTTCGTTGGTATTACTGGTGGTCGGTGGTGCGACGGGACCGGATGAGGTCCGTCAGACAATGGATGGCGAGAGCTGGGGAATCTGATAGGTAGAAGTGCCCGCCGGGAACGGTCCGTGAACGAAAATCACTCGTGGTGGAGCATCTCCAACCGTTGACGTCGTCCTCAGTGAGAGTATCCGCGTCTCCGTGGATCTCGTGGATGGGAGAGTCGATGGGCCCCTCCATGGGCGTCCAGGTCTCGAGCAGCTCGTAGTCGGCCCGCAGTGGGGACAGGACGAGATCCCGTGTTGCCGGGTCCTTGAGGATCTCTGGAGGTGTGCCGTCCAGGGCGAGGAGCTCCTCGCACAGGCTCGCGTCGCTCCGGCTATGAATCGGGGCGTTGTCGGGCACGCTCCAGGGAGGCCGGCTTGAGGATACGACGAGCCCTGAGGGCGCACGGCGACCCCGGGCCTCCATTTCCTGGCACACCGCATATCCGACGAGTGCACCCATGGAGTGGCCGAAGAGGTACAGATCCATGTCCTCCAGGAAGAGAGTTGCAGAGAGGATCTGTTCGACGAGGTCGCTCATCCGGCGGAAGGGGGCGTGGGTGAGGCGAGCCTCCCTGCCCGGGTAGCGCAGCGCGAGAAGCTGTGTGTCCTGAGGTAGGAGCCTCTCCCAGCCGCGGAACAGGCGGCAGGTCCCGCCAGCGTGCGGCAGCCCGAGGACCGCCGCAGTCGGGGTCTGGGCCTGGCCAACGGCGGACAGCAGCGGGTTGCGGAGTGCCGAAGCCAGCGCCAGGCAGGTCACAGGATCTCCCCCTCCTCCATGTCGCAATTCGTTCCGTCGGGAGTGTCTTCCCCGGTTTCGAGCCAGGAGTTATCGGTGACGGTGACGCCAGGCAGTGTTCCCAGCCGGGAGAGAACCCAGGTGGGGTCAACAGCCTCGTCAAGCGGGAGGACCGCGGAGTCGACTCGTCCCTCGATGACGCAGAGAGCGGCCAGTGCGGTGATTTCCGCCGTGAGAGTGAAGGGCGCGTCGGTGGTGACGACGAGCTCGTCGTCACCGGCCCACCCGTGCAGCGTGTAGGTAGGCCGACAGCCGGTGCAGTCCACCCGGGCAGCGTCCCGGAGTCGGCGGACGGCCTCCTCCAGACGTTCCTCATCCCCGAGTCGTACGGGTGAGGCGGCGTAGTAGCGCGCCACCTCGGCGACGTGCTCGCCGTTGATGATCTGATACTCGACCGCGTCGGGGACGCCGTAGGCGGAGCAGATCCGGTTGATCTCCTCGGTGAGGACCGGTGTGACGCTCGCCGTCGGGGGCACGTCGGACGGCAGCTGGTGGGTCCCGCCCAGGAATGGGACGACGCGGTACGCAAGACGGCGGGTGTGCGGGGTGGCACCGCCTGTGCCTGTGTCGAGGAGGAGGTCTCGGGCGGAGCCCTCCGGGAGGGGACCCAGGCCTCCGTGCCATAGACCTACGCTGCGGGGCACTGAAGGTGCGCGAGCGAGGAGCGTATGCATTATGAGACCAGTGAGGCCGGGCTGCATGCCGGCGTCGACGACGACGGCGGAGCGGCCGCTGCCCCTGCGGAGATCATCTGGCTTGTCGAGCGTGCGAAGCAGGTCGCCCCCCGCGGGGTCGACAAGGGGGACACCGGCGGTGAGGGCCTTACGGGCGGTCGGACCGGACCAGCGGGAGGATGGGGCCGCGCAGCATACGACAGCGTCGAGGCCGTCGAGGAAGGAGAAGAAGGAAATCTCGTCGTCAAGATCGACGGTCCTGACCTCGATATCGGGCTCGCCGAGACGGTCTAACTCATCGACGAGACCACGGACGCGTCTGGGTACTCGTGTGCCCAGACGCAGATCGGTCCCGATACGCGCTAGGGCGCGTGCCACTCCGGCCCCGACGGCACCGCTGGCCCCGATGACTCCGACTGTGCTCATCGCAGATCGCCCTTGAGCAGCTCTGCGGCGATCCGGGACACGAGAGGAGGCTCCATGCAGGAGAAGTGGTTGCCGGGAATGTCCACGGTGCGGAAACCGGCATTGCTCCGAGAGTCCCAGAAGGATTCCATGTCCTCGTCGAGCCCGGGCAGAAGGGCCTGTTCGCCGTGCTCGCAGAGGAAGGTCAGGTCCGTCCCGCAGTCGGTGGGCTCCACTTTCCCCATGACCCGCATCGCCTGACGGAACATCTCGAAGGTGTTGCGGATGTAGTTGGCATCGAAACTGAGCCCGACGGCGGTGACGAGATTCTTGAGGCGGGCATCGGGCTCCATACGCAGCAGCGTGCTCAGGTCCGTGAGTCCCGACTCGTCCGCGGCCGCAGCGATCGACTCGTCCGATATCGTGCCGGGGGCCCGTTGGAGGGCGGCTTGCAGGACGTGACCCATGACCTCGAGCTCTGGGAAGCCGAGCGCGGTCGGGTCGAGACCGACGGAACGGGCGTAAACGTACTCGACCATGAGGCGGGAGGTAACATCGCAGGGCAGCCGGTAGGAGGAGATGACTGTGAGGCCGTTGACACGGATTCCCGCCTCCGGCAGGCGCCGGGCGAGTTCTGCCGCGACCATCCCACCCATGCAGTAGCCGGTGAGACGGACTTCTTCCAGATCGAGGGTGCGTAGGGTTCGGATGTGCTCATCGCAGAGATGGTCAAGGACCTCCTCCGGTTCCAGGGCGGTGAGGGACTGCGGGTCGGAGGCCTCGAGACCGATGAGCGGCAGTGGCGACTCGGCCGTTCGGAGCTCATTGATGAGGTTGCGATAGGGGGTGAGCGTGCCCGAGCCTTCATGCACGATGACGTGTGCCGTGCGTCCCGCGCCCGGTCGCAGGACAATCGCGCCAGCTGAGGGCGCCCCGTCCGCCTTGTCTGTGCCGTCGATGGTGAGGGTGTCGACGAGCGCGGCCACGCCACGGACCGTCGGGTCGGTCATCACCCTGCGCATGACGTCGTCCCATGTCACGGAGTCCGGAACGAGACCACGGTGACGTAGTTCATTGACCATGCGGGCGACGAGCAAGGAGTCCCCACCGACGTTGAAGAAGTTCTGAGACGGACTGAGCGGTCCAGTCCCGAGGATCTCCTGCCAGATGGCAGCCACGGCCTGCTCGGTGCCAGTGGCCTCCTCGTCGCCGCTCGTGTTGACGGCATGGGTGACGACTCGGAGCTGCTCGCCGAGCGCCTTGCGATCCGTCTTGCCATTCGAGGTTGTCGGCAGAGTATCCATGACTAGGAGCTCGGCGGGAACCATGTATGGGGGCAGCCTGTCCTCGAGGTATCTGGTGAGTTCTTCTGAAGAGACGGGAGCGAGGCCGTCCTTGACGCGGGCGAGCGCGAGGACCTGCCCGACTGATGCCAGGTCGTCGTCGTCGCTGGGGGTGAATCCCTCGAGGATGAAGCCGTGCCGCTCCAGCAGCTCGCGCCACCTGGAGGCGGGGATGAAGACTTCACCTGTGTCCTGACGGAAATCGACGAACTCCTGCCGAAGCCCGGACTGGAAATCCATGGAGACCATGAGCGTGTAGTTGTCCTGGGCCTCGTCGAGGAGGACGAGGCGTCCCCGTGGGGCGAGCATCCCGTGGATCCGTTCGAGTGCCATGTCGATGTCGAGCGCGTTGTGCAGGACGTTCGCAGCCAGGACGACGTCGCAGGAGTTCGGTGCGATGCCCTGTTCAAGGAGATCGTGGTTGATGTCGAGGATCCCATACGTCAGGCCGGGACGCGGGCCGTAGATCTCCCGCGCTCGGGTGAGGAAGAACGTTGAGACGTCGGTGAACAGGTATTGCGTATCAGTCCCCTCAAGTGACTCAAGAACGGCTGTCGAGGTCCCGCCGACGCCAGCTCCCACCTCGAGGATCCGCAGCGGGGAACCGGTGGGGCGGTCTTCTGCGAGTGAGGAGATTGTGCGGGCGATGATGTCGTTGAAGTAGCGGCTGACAAGGTTGTCCCGGTACGCCCCCAGGGCGACATCGGCCCTTCCCTCCGGGAAGAGGAGCTCGGTGGCCTGGGTGTCGCCGCGCAGCAGGCTGGGCAGAGCAGCCATGCAGTTGCGGATATAGGCGTCGACTTCGTGCCCGTACCCGGTGTGATCCTCCATCTCTTGGATGCGGGCATCAAGCGCTTCCGCCTCCTGATAGGTCGGCTCGGCGTGCATGCAGTAGGTACCCTCGCTCTCGACAAGGAGACCCTCGTGGACGAGAGCGCGAATCCAACGGGTGAGCAGACCATGATGCGATGGTGTGGCGAGGGCTAGCAGTTC
This sequence comes from Actinomyces acetigenes, assembly GCF_031296635.1. Taxonomy (NCBI): domain Bacteria; kingdom Bacillati; phylum Actinomycetota; class Actinomycetes; order Actinomycetales; family Actinomycetaceae; genus Actinomyces; species Actinomyces acetigenes. Next base: position 110,794 of record NZ_JASPFC010000003.1, on the reverse strand, counting down.
CTGGTGTGTGCGCGGGCCCGAGTCGAGGCCGCCGTCCCACAGGACACGTGCCATGGAATGGAGCGCCCGTCGGTTGCCGAGAACGGCGACCTGGGCGAGTTCGGCGTTGTCGACGTCGTCCAGGATCGGGCTGGACGCGAGCCCGACTGCTACCGGTGCATCGGTCGCGGGGGCGGGGGCGACGAATCCGACGAGACGCTGGGAATCCCCGCTACGGTCGACGAGTACCACAGCTGACGACACTGATGGGTGGGATGCGAGGGCGGACTCGACCTCAGCCAGTTCGATACGGTGCCCGTGGACCTTGACCTGGCCGTCCTCACGGCCGAGGAACTCGACAATGCCTTCGGTGTCCCTACGGCCCCAGTCGCCGGTGCGGTACAGGCGCTCATTGGTGCGTGGGTGGATGAGGAACTGACGTGCGGTGATCTCGGGAGAGGCATGGTAACCCTGAGCCAAGCCTGCGCCGGCGAGATAGAGCTCGCCGTCCACACCGGGGCGGCGTTCACGAAGATCCTCGTCAAGGACGTGGATCGCCTGGTTCGTCAGGGCTCGACCGTAGGGTATGGAAACCCATGTCGGTGCCACCTCGTCGATCTCGTGGAATACTGACCAGATAGAGGCCTCCGTGGCGCCGCCGAGGCTGATGATACGGGCGCTCGGAGCGGCGGTGCGTACCTGGTCGGGCAACGTCACGGGGATCCAGTCACCCGACAGCAGGACTGTGCGCAGACTCGCGAGGTCATTGTCCCCACTCACGAGGGAGTCGAGGACCATCTGCATCTGGGCGGGTACGGAGTTCCATATGGTGATCTTGTGGTGCCGGACGAGACCCGCCCAGGCAACGGGGTCGGTGCGTTGCTGTTCGGTGGGGATGATGAGTGCTCCACCTGCAGCGAGGACACCGAGAACGTCGTAGACGGATAGGTCGAAGCTGGGGGAGGCTAAAGCCAGAGCCCGGTCGTGCTCGTCGACTCCGAACCTGGTGGAGACGTCCATGATCGTGTTGTCGGCGGCGGCGTGCGTGATGACGACACCCTTCGGAGCGCCAGTGGAGCCCGACGTGTAGATGAGGTAAGCGGGCACAGACGTGTCTGTCTCCTCGTCGATACCCACTGCGTCAGTGACGAGGGAGTCGGTGACGGACTCGGCGTTGAGGACCGTACACTTCCAGTCCTCGGCGGTGTGGGCCCGATCCGTGATGACGAGGCTTGCTTCTGCGAGCTCGGCGATGTGGACGCGTCGTCCTACTGGATGTGAAACGTCGATGGGCACGTAGGCGGTGCCGGCGCGAAGGGCGCCGACGAGGGCGGACACGAGCTCGAAGCCATGGGGAAGACATATGGCCACATGATTTCCGGGGGCCGCGCCGGCGGCGCGGATCGAGGCGGCGTACGCGGCCGAGCGGTCGAGGAGGTTCTTGTAGGTCCAGGACCTCTCTCCGCTGATGACGGCTACGGAGTCGGGGGCGGTCAACGCACGATCAACAACCGACCGCTCCAATCGTATTGGTCGGCCGGGGACAGGAGTGATCCGGCAAATGGTCGGGTCCGGTTCCATCGGGATGGGGCGGCCATCCGCCAGGGCCAGGAGGAGATCCCGCATGCAATTGAAGGCATCCTTGTCCCAATCACCGCGCAGGGCTTCGTCACGGACGTCCCAACTCACCTCGAGCTCCCCGTCGAGTTCGAGGGCTTGGCAGTCGATGAGTACCTGCGGGGTCTGGGTCAGGCCTTGGACGGTCCTGCCGCCAAGACGAGACAGGGAATCGCGGCTGCCGACACCGAGCATGGAGGTGAAAACGAAGGGGAGGAGCGCAGCCTTCCAGCCGCGACGGCGGGCGATTTCACGGACGACTTCAACGCCACTGACGTGGTGGTGGTCGAGGTCCTCCCACAGCTGATGGTGTACCCGGCCGATAAGCTCCTCAATGCGGTCGGCTCCGCTCGCATCGACGAGCACAGGAATGGTGGAGGTGAAGTCACCGATGATGCGCTCGAGGTCATCGTGCAGGGGAAGCGGCACAAGTGAGGTGACGTTGAGCGTGAAGCGCGGTCTGCGAGCCCAACGAGCCAGGGTGGAGCCGTAGACGGCGAGTAGGAGACCTGTCGGTGATGCTCCAGCGGAGGCCGCGAAAGTCTTGAGCGCCTTCCAACGGTTGGCGTCCAGACGCAGGACATGACGGTGGAAGGTCGGTGGGCTCTGGCGCGGTGGAGCGAGGGGGACCTCCGGGGCACCCGGCAGGTCGTTCAACCGCTCCTGCCAGTAGTCCCGGTCCTGAGCGACCCGCTTGGCCCACGGATGGCCCGGCTCCTGGATGGCACGCAGCGCGAGGACGTAGTCGCGGAAAGTGACATCCAGGGGTTCGAGGTCCTCATACGGCGCCAAGTACAGGCTCACGAGTTCGTCAATGAGCGTCGTGATGCTGCGTGCATCAGCGATGAGCAGGTCGATGGAGAAATGCAGTCGAGCTCCGCAGTCGTGCCGCGTCACGTGCAGCTCAAACAGTGGCCATGACTCGATGTCGTAGACCTGGTGGGCCATCCGCTCACGGGTGGTGTCCAGCACCGTTTGGGCCGCTTCGATGCCCTGCCCGCGGACATCAGTGACCCCGATGCCCACTCGCTCACGCGTCGCAGGTACCTGTTGCCACCCGGCGACGTCAAAGCCGGCACGAAGCATCCCGTGCCGTTCGACGAGTCGATTCCAAGCGTCCTCGAGGCGGACGGGATCCAGATCGGGGAACTCGATCTCCGTGTAGCCGTGGCAGCCGAGGCCTCCGTAATCGATTGCGCTGCCACGCCCCACCAGATGAGATGTCTGAATGTCGGTGAGAGGGAAGGGGGCCTCGGCGTCCTCGGGGTGTGCCTTGAGGAGCGGGCGGTCCTTCCGTTGGAGGCGCTCAAGGATCTCGTCTCGGTGCACGGTCAGGCGCTCACGGAGTTCTGGGGTGAGGGCGCCGCGAGGTGCACGGAAGCGTAGACGACCGTCCTCAGCGTGAAGCTCGATACCGGCGCGGCGTAGGTCATCAAGCAGGACGGTAAGGGACTGATCATTGGGGGACGCGGGACTCACAGCTCACCCTCCTCGTACTCGTCGTCGGGCATGGTGGATGAGGACAGGACGAGGCCCGACCTCTCCAGAGCACGCGCGGTGCCTGCCAGAGTCGGGTCGAGGAAGAGGTCTCGCAGGGGCAGATCCGCGCCCTCCTCGGAACGTATCCTGGTTGCCATCCGGGTGGCGGTCAGAGAGTCGCCGCCGAGTTCGAAGAAGCTTGCAGCGCGACTTGTCACCGGCACGGAGAGGAACTCCTCCCACAGGGCGGCCACGTACTCCTCGTACGGTCCCTCGGGCGGGGCGTCGTTCTCCGTAGACGTTGCACCCAATCCCCTTGTCAACGTTGTCACGGCTGCGCGGTCGACCTTCCCGTTGCGGGTGAGCGGCAGAGTGGGCAGGACGAGCACGACGGCGGGTACCTCGTAGGCGGGGAGCCGTTCTCGTAACCAGTTCAGCAGCGTGGGCTCGTCCACCGCACCGTTGACCGTCACGGCAGCGGCGAGTTCGTGGCCAGCACCCCGGTGCACGACAACGACCGCGTTGTTGACGTCCGGGTGATTGGCGAGGACGGACTCGATCCCACCGAGCTCGATGCGGTGTCCGCGAACCTTGACCTGGAGGTCGGTGCGACCGAGGAACTCGACACGCCCATCGGGTAGGTATCGTGCCCGGTCACCGGTTCGGTACCAGGAGATGCCGTCCTCAGCGCGGCTGAAGGCTGCTGCCGTCAGCTCCGGGTTGTTGCGGTAACCGTGGGCCACTCCATCGCCGCCGATAAGCAGCTCCCCGGCCACCCAGACAGGGCAGTCGAGCATGTTCGGCGTGACGACGCGCAGCTGTTGATTGGAGAGGGGACGGCCATAGGGGATGGATCGCCACGACGGGTCGACGACGTCGACCTCTTCGTAGTTGGACCATACAGCCGCCTCGGTGGCTCCGCCTAGAGCGACGAAGCGGGCATCGGGGCACAAGGACCGGAGACGTCCGGGCAGGTCGAGACCCACCCAATCGCCGGACTCGAGGACGAGGCGCAGTCCGAGGCTGTCACTGGGCCTTGCCTCCAGCGTCGTGAGGAGCATATCGAGCAGAATGGGGGCTGAGTTCCATACGGTGACTCCCATTGAGGTGACAAGCCGAGACCACTCTTCCGCATCGCGTTGGTCCTCGTCTCGCAGCAGGATGAGGGAACCTCCTCGACCGAGTAGGCCGAAGATATCGAAGACGGACAAATCGAAATCGAGTGCGGAGACCGCCAGCCCCCGGTCCTCCTGTGTGATGCCGAAGCGGGTGCAAACGTCGTCGAGCGTGTTCCACGCAGAGCGGTGGCTGACCTCGACGCCCTTCGGCTCGCCGGAGGAGCCGGATGTGAAGATGATGTAGGCGGCCTGCTCCGGAGTGATGGGCACCGGTGTGTCGAGGGGCTCGGCGCCCCATGCCTCCTCAAGGGAGTCCACGACAAGGTCCACACCGGCTTGCTGGAAGGCGGCGGTGCGCCGGGCCTGCGGGTGCGTAGTGGACATAGGGACGTAGATGGCTCCTGCGGCAAGGACACCAAGGACGGCAATGATCTGCTCGGGGCCACGGGGCAGCGTGACACCGATGGCATCGCCGTCCACGACACCGCGCCCACGCAGCCATGCTGCGGTGCGCAGGGCGCCATCGGCGACCTCACCATAGGTGAGTCGGGTGCCGTCACCTGTGAGTAGCGCGGTGCGTCGGGGCTCACGATCGGCGTGCTCGAAGAATGCCTCGTGAAGAAGTCGTGGGGTGATCGGCGAGGCCGTCTCATTGACCGCTTGCCGGATACCGGCCTGGTCGTCCGGTAGTGGGAGGTGGATCGGGTCGTCCCAGTCATCGTCGACTAGCGAGTTGACGAGGTGAGAGTAGGAATCGAAGGCGGCGTCAAGAAAACCGGAGGGGAAGAGATCCTCAACGGCGTCCCACGACAGCAGCAGTTCCCCGTCCTGCTCCATGACCTGATGGTCGATCCACACTTGCGGCGTCTGGGAGAGGACCTCGACCGGGTACCCCAGCAGGCGGGTGGTTCGCGTGCCGAGGGCGTCGGAGCCGAGACTCGAGGTGAAGACTACAGCGCCGGCGTCCGCTCGGTTCGTATGCGCCAGCTCCCGCAGGACCTGGACACCGCTGTGGTCGGCGTGTTCGAGGCTCTCGATGACTTGTTTCTGCATGGTCCGCGCTGCATCAAGAAAGCCCTGCCCGTTCGTGGGTGTGCAGACAACGAGAACATTCTCGGTAAAATCAGCGACCATGGTGGCCACATCCGGATGCACCATCTGCCGCTCGAAGGTCGTCAGGTTGATGCTGAACGGCGACGCGTCACCACTATATCGGGACATGACTGCCGCGTAGCAGGTCAGCAGGACCGCCGAGGGAGTCAGACCAACGGCCCGGGCGCGGTTACGCAGCCTTGTCCAACGGGCCTGGCTGAGACGGGTACTGCGGCGAGTGAAACGAGGGGATCCGGTGACTGTGGTGATATCGACGGGCAAAGCGGGAGCCCCGGGCAGAGAGTCCATTCTCTTCTCCCAGTAACGGCGGGCCGCCTCCCGGCGCCGGCTCGCTGCGGGGGCCGTCACTGCCAGGTAGCGGGAGAAGGGATAGGGGTGCTCCTCGAGTGTGTCGGGGCCCTGGTCATAAGCGATAGCCAGATCCTCCAGAAGGATCGTGATGCTGGTGGCATCAGCGACGAGGAGATCAATGTCTACGTGGAGCCGCTGCTCGCCGTTGGGCAGGAGAGTCAGTTCCAGCTCCAGGTTCTGTCCCACCGCGACGTTAAGTACGCGGTGGGACATCGCTGCGCGCACAGCCTCGAGTTCTTCCTCAACACGGTCCCCAGCGTTGGTCAGGTCGTTGACGGTAACGGTGCGGGGGATGACTGAGTCGAGGACGCGCTGGGTGTTGTCATCGTCAAACACCGCCCGCAGCATGGGATGGCGGCGTAACAGAGCGTTCCATGCCGCGGACAGGCGCGCGGGGTCTAGGTCGTGGGTGCGGAACTCCATGTAGGAGTGGCAGCCGACACCGCCGAGTGGTGCATCGGGGCGGCGGCCGAAAAGATAGGCCTGCTGGATGGGGGTTGTTGGGAACGGTAGCGTCGGGTCGACAGGCCCCGCAACGGCCTCGGGGGCACAACGCTTCTGGGAGAGCAACCTGCTCCATGCCCGCAGATTCGGCGTGGCGAAGAGCTCGCGATACGTGACGTGGTGACCTCCCGCGGTCAATCCGGCGGCGAGCTCCGCAGCCTGAACGGAGGTCAGTCCGAGAGCGAGAATGTTGGTATCGAGATCCTCCTCGGTGATGGGGGTACCAAGCATCCGGGTGAGCACGGCAATGAGATCATCGAGTGTCTCAATGCCGGAGGCGGGGGCCTGGCCCCGACTCTCGAACAATATGGGCAGCTCGCCGCGCAGATAGGCATCCACAGTCGCTGAGCGACGAACCTTGCCGGAGGTGGTCCACAGGATGGTATGAGGTGCAACGACGACGACATCGTCAACGGGCAGGCCATGGACGTCGAGGATTGCCTGACGGCAGGCAGGGACGATGGCTGCGACGGCGGGATCGTTGGGCGAGGCGCCGGCGGTGGCCTCGACGATGACGACGGTGCGTTCCACGCCGTTGACAGGACGCTGCGCTATGCAGACGCGTCGTGTAGGCACCTCGGGCAGGGAGCGGAGAGTCTGCTCGACATCCTGCGGGTAGATGTTGACGCCGCGGTGGATGATGAGGTCCTTCGCGCGGCCGGTGATGTAAAGGTGCCCCTCGTGCAGGACGCCGAGGTCTCCGGTGCGCAGATGCTCAGTGTTCGGGTCGCCGACGAGATGAGCGCGGAAGGTCTCTTCAGTGGCGTCCTCGTGCCGCCAGTAGCCGGGCGGGATTCCGGGGCCGGATAGCCAGATCTCGCCGATGACGCCGTCGGGCAGTGCCCGGTGGGTCTCGGGGTCGACGATGGTGACGCCTGTGCGCAGGGTGTACGTACCGACGCTGACAAGGTGGGTCGCTTCTTCGTCGGCGGTTGCGGGGATGGCCCGTCCGCGACCGAGCTGGGCGGCGCTGAAGGCTGTGATGGGTTGCGAACCCCGTCGGGGACCCAGCCCTGGGGCGGCACACACAGCGAGCGACGCCTCGGCCAACCCGTAACAGGGGGTGAGAGCCCGCGGATCGAGGTTGAGACGCTCAGTCGCGAGCTTGCGAAAGCCACCGATAGTGGCAGGGTTGATCGGCTCGGAGCCGTCAATGGCGAACTTCAGGGAGGACAAGTCGGCTCGGAAGTCGCGGGACCGCATGAGCGTCTTGCCGACGAGCCCGTAGCCGAAGTCAGGTGAAGCAGTGTAGTTCGCATGGTACGTCTCCATGCCGGTGACCCAGCGCAACGGGTCGGCGATGAAGGAAGCGGGAAGCATGAGGGTGGTTGTTCCGCTGTTGATAAGAGGTACGAGGGCGCCGTAGATGAGGCCCATGTCGTGGTGGAGGGGGAGCCAGGAGACCATGGACAGCAGCTCCCCGGGCTCGAGGCCGTTGGCGACGAACTCGGCCTGGTAGGCGAGGGCCCGATGGTCGTTGAGGACTCCCTTGGGATGACCGGTGGAGCCGGAGGTGTACTGCAGGAAGGCAGGGGTGTCGGGGCCTGTGGGCACGGGCTCGTCAATGTCGGTCGGCTCGGTGAGCTTGTCTGGAGAGAGGATCTGCGAGGAGGGGGTGAGGGACGCCAGATCCAGGCTTGTGGCGGTGGTGTCGTCGGCGATGACGACGGTGGGGGAGGAGTCCGTAATGATGTGGTGCAGACGCTCGGTCTCAGGACCTCGAGTGATGGGGAAGGGGACAGGGATGGGAATCATCCCCCGGTACATGGCGCCGAGGATGAGGATGAGGAGGCGATCATCGCCGGGGATGAGGGGGAGCACCCTGTCGCCGGGTGTGCCGGGAAGGTGGGCGGCAGTGACTGCGATCTCGTCCCACAACTGACGGTAGGTGTGGCTGCGAACCGTGACGGTTCCGTCTGAATAGTCGAGAAAACGAAGGGCAACACGATTCGGGAACGCGTCGAGTGCGCGAGCAAGAGCCTCGATGACGGAAGTCATTATGTCAGACCAGGCCTCAAAACGGGAATAAACCGACTCAGCAGACTGTAATGTAAGCCTACCCTAAGGTCAATGCTTCGTTGAGGATCAAGACAAGAGCATGTGCAGGTAGCTCGGCACCTCGTACGGTGTCCACTCGTGAAATCTGTGGAGTGCGGCGTTGCTGGGGAGAATTGTCCGGTGTGTGGTGGGGGTGGGGAGGACTCGTGACGCCGCGGTTCTCGTAGGAGCGCTTCCCGGGTCTCCCGAACTGGTGGCAGAGCGGTCGATGAGCTCTTCGGTTCGTCCTCGAAAGCGGAGGCGGATCGGCGCCGCCGGGGCAAGAGGAGAGGGCCGGGTATGCGCCCCCGACTGCGCTTCCCGGCCCTCGCTTGAGTGTCACTCGGCCGGCATTCCCGGCTCAACGGGGAGTGGTCCCCAACCGGCCGTCAGGTAGGGGGCGGCCGGCTTCAGCGGCTGAGGGTCGCGTCGGTGCCGACGCCGGCTCCGGCGGAGATGCCGGCGAGCTCGTGGTCGTCGGCGTTGCCGCCGGTGCAGACGATCGCGCAGGGTCCCTGGCGGGTGGGGTCGGCCATGAGGCCGGCCAGGCTCGCGGCCCCGGCGCCCTCGGCCAGGGTGTGGGCGTGGGTGGCCATGAGGCCGATGGCGCCCTGGATCGCCTCGTCGTCGACCAGGATGAAGTCGTTGAGGCTGCGGCCCAGCACCGACTGGGTGAGGGCGAAGCTCGCCCCGACGGCCAGCCCCGCCGCGCGCGTGCGGCTGTGGACGGTGGCCGGCTCCCCGGACCTCCAGGCGCGGTGCGCGGCGGGGGCGGCGCTGGACTGGACGCCGATGACCCGGCACCCGGGGACCAGGGCGTCGCGCACGAGGCAGGCGCCGGCGGCCCCGGAGCCCGAGCCGACCGGCGCGTAGACGGCCTCCAGGCCCGGGTGGCGGCGGAAGAGCTCGAGGTAGACGGTGGCGTGCCCGAGCACGATGGCCGGCTCGTCCCCGGGGGAGACCATGCGCATCCCCTCGGCCAGAGACAGGGCCTCGGCGTGGGCCAGCGACTCGCACATCGTCTCCCCCTCCACGACGACGCGGGCGCCCAACGCGCGCACCGCGGCCACCTTGCGGGCCGGCGCGCCCACCGGGACGACGACGGTCACGGGGACCTCGCTGCGGGCGCCGGCCCAGGCCAGGGACTGGGCGTGGTTGCCGGTGGAGGCGGTCACGACGCCGCGGCGCCGCTCCTCGGGGCTGAGCGCCGCCATGAGCGCCACCCCGCCGCGGACCTTGAAGGCGCCGGTGGGCTGGACGTTCTCGTGCTTGACCGTGACCTTCACCCCGGCCTCGGCGTTGAGCAGCGGGTAGGACCAGGCGGGAGTCTCAGGCAGGACCCGCGAGACAGCCTCGTAGGTGCGCAGGACGGCGTCGAAGTCGAGGCCGGACTGGGTGGTGGCGGGAGCCTGGGGCAGGGTGTCGATGGCGGTCATGGCTTCATGATGCGGGCAGCCGGGGTATCGGTCCAATGAATCTTTTGACGAATACCCATCGATACAGGGCATACTTGGTGGCGTGATCGATGTGCAGCAGCTGCGGGCCCTCGTGGAGCTCTCCCGCCTCGGCACCGTCTCGGCCGCCGCCGAGTCCCTGGGCTTCAGTCAGTCCACCGTCTCCCACCAGCTCGCCGCCCTGTCGCGCGCGACCGGCGCGGTCCTGCTGACGCGGGCCGGACGCGGTGTGCGGCTCACCGAGGAGGGCCGGGCGCTGGCGGCGCGGGGCCAGGAGGTCCTCGACCTGCTGGAGCGCACCGAGCGCGAGGTCGTCTCCATGGCCCGCGCGGAGGCGGGGCGCGTGCGCCTGGCCGCCTTCCCCTCCGCGGTGGCCTCCCTGGTGCCGGGGGTGCTCGACGTCGTCGGCCGGCAGTACCCGGGCCTGGAGGTCGAGCTCGTCGACGCCGAGCCGCCCGAGGCCCTCGACGCGCTGCGGCGCGGGCGGGTGGATGCGGCCCTGTCCTTCTCCTATGTCGACGACGACGCCGGCGAGGGCCTTCAGGCCGAGTGCCTGCTCGACGACGTCCTCTACCTCGTCACCCACCCCGGCGGCATCACGCGCATCGCCGACGGCGCCCAGTGCCGGTGGGTGACAGGCTGTGCGCGCTGCCGCGAGGAGCTCCTCGCCGTGGGGAGAGCCAACGGCTTCACGCCCGAGACCGCCTACGCCTCCGATGACTACGTGGCCGTGCAGGCGCTCGTCGCCGCCGGGGTGGGGGCGGCCCTGCTGCCCGGGATGGCGCTGAGCGCCTACCGGCACGAGGGGGTCCAGGTGCGGCCGCTAGCCCGCGAGCAGCGGCGCGTCGAGGTGGTCACCCGCGCCGAGCGGCCCCGGCCGCTGGCCATCGACGTCCTGGTGGAGGCCTGCCAGGTGGCGGCCCGCCGCACGAGCCTGCGCCGCCCCGCGGTCAAGGGCGCGGCAGCGACGCCCTGACTCGCCCTCCCGAGCAGGACGGCGCCAAGCATTGATTGACGTGGGTCACAGTGCTAAAGTCGAGTCACGCAATCGTTTGCGCAGTGAGGCGCTCGGCGGTGAAGGAAGGCAAAGATGCAACGAAAGATTCTGCTCGACTGCGACCCGGGGCATGACGATGCGGTCGCCATGATGCTCGCCTGGGGCAACCCCTCGATCGAGCTGCTCGGTATCACCACCGTGGGTGGGAACCAGACCCTGGACAAGGTGACTCGCAACGCGCTCAGCGTGGCCACGGTCGTGGGAATGCACGACGTCCCCATTGCCGCCGGCTGCCGGCTCCCCCTGGTCCGCCCCGTTGAGATCGCCCCGGACGTGCACGGCGACAGCGGCCTGGACGGCGTCGAGCTGCCGGAGCCCGCCGTGGCGCTCGATCCGCGCCACGGTGTGGATCTCATCATTGAGACGATCATGAGCAACGAGCCGGGCACGGTGACCCTCGTCCCCACCGGCCCGCTGACGAATATCGCCATGGCTGCCCGCAAGGAGCCCCGTATCGTCGAGCGCGTCCAGGAGATCGTCCTCATGGGCGGGGGCTACCACGTGGGGAACTGGTCGCCGGTGGCCGAGTTCAACATCAAGGTCGACCCCGAGGCGGCCCACATCGTCTTCAACGAGAAGTGGCCGATCGTCATGGTGGGACTCGACCTGACCCACCAGGCCCTGGCGACTGACGAGGTGGCCGAGCGCATCGCGGCGGTCCCCGGCAGCGTCTCGCAGTTCACGCTCGGCCTGTTCACCTTCTTCCGCAAGGCCTACCAGGACGCGCAGGGCTTCGACTTCCCGCCGGTTCACGACCCGTGCACGCTCGCCTACCTCATTGACCCCACGATCGTCGAGACCGTCAAGGTGCCTGTCGACGTCGAGCTCAACGGCTCGCTGACCACCGGCATGACGGTCGCGGACTTCCGGGCGCCGGCTCCCGAGGACTGTCACACCAAGGTCGCCACGCGCCTGGACGCCCCCGGGTTCTGGGGCCTGGTGGTCGACGCGATCGACCGGATCCAGAAGGTGGTCGACGCATGAGCCCGGCAACGGCAGAGGTGAGGGCCTCCGGGGCGGCGGCGAAGAAGTCCGTCGGCGCCGTCATGACGGCCCTCCTGGTCGCCTGCTTCGCCTTCCAGCTCAACGCCTCCATGCTGAGCCCGGCGCTGGTGACCATGGAGAAGGAGCTCAAGACCACCGGAACCGTCATCGCGACGTCGCAGACGGCCTTCTTCACGGCGGCGGCGCTCTTCGCGCTCTTCCTTCCCCGCCTGGGGGACATGATCGGCCGGCGCAGGCTGCTGACCTGGATGATGGTCCTGACCGCCGTGGGCTGCGTGATCTCGGCGCTGTCGGGGGTACTCGGCTCGGTCGCGCTGCTGTTCGTCGGCCGCATCGTCCAGGGTGTGGCGGGGCCGACGGTGCCGTTGTGCCTCATCATTCTCAAGCAGGCCGTGCCGGACCCGAAACGGTACGGGACGCTGCTGGGGGTCGTCACCGCCGTCAACGGCGGTATCGCCGGGATCGACGCCCTAGCCGGCGGGTTCCTCGCCGGACGCTACGGCTTCGCCTCGGTGTTCTGGGTGATGACAGCGGCCGCCGTCGCCGCGGCCCTCGCCGTCGCCCTGCTCACCGACGAGTCCCGGATCGACAACCCGACGCCGATGGACTGGCTGGGGACCAGCCTCCTGGTCGTGGCGGTCGGCTCGGCCCTCATCGCGATTGACCAGGCCGGCAAGCTTGCCCAGGCCAACTGGGTGCTCGTCCTGGTTCTCCTGGTGGTTGCCGGCGTGGCCTTCGTCGCTTTCTGGCGCCAGGAGTCGGTGAGCCGTCACCCCCTGGTGACCACCACCTATCTGAGGTCGCGCTCCACCTGGGCGCTTCTGCTCACCACCATGCTGACGATGACCGGGGTCTTCGCCATCATGAACGGCATCGTTCCCGCCCTCGGACAGGATGCGGACTTCGGTGCCGCACTGGGAGCCGACGTCGTCTCGTTCTGGACGCTGACCCCCTACGCCCTGGCAGGACTGCTCATGGGACCGGTCGCGGGCACCCTCGCCGGCCGCATGGGGTACCACCGGGTCCTTCGGTTCGGTCTGATCGGCACGGTGGCGGGGCTCGGCCTTCTCCTCCTCGGGGTGGCGACTCCGCAGCCGTGGCTGCTGCTTGTCATCTCGGTCCTCGTCGGCGTCACCTATGCGGGCATGGGCAACATCATGCTCAACGGGCTCGGCATCGAGCTCTCCCCGAAGGACAACCCCGGTTACCTTCCGGGCCTCAACGCCGGGGCCTTCAACCTGGGCGCCGGGATCTCCTTCGCGATCCTGTACGCGGTGAAGACCGCTGCGGGAGACGTGGGACGAGGAGCCTACGTGGCCACGATCGTCGCTGGTGTGGTGCTGCTTGCGCTGGCGTTCCTCGCTTCGCTGCTGATTCCCCGGGCGGCGGCCGACGGCGAGGCGCCGGCCGGGCCCGCGGGGAGCTGAGAGCCCGGCCGGCTGCGGTCGACGCGGGGACTCGCCACGAGGTGGGAGACGATGGTTACTCAGAGGGATATTGCTCGCGAGCTGGGGGTGGCGGTGTCGACCGTCTCCAGGTCCTTGAGCGACGTGCCCGGTATCCCTGAGGCGACCAAGGAGCGCGTCCGTCAGGCCGCTGAGCGGCTGGGGTACCGCAGGGATGCGCATGCCGCCTCCCTGCGGACCGGCCGCTCGGGGACGATCAGCCTCGTCGTCGGGGCCATCGACAATCCCTTCTTCGCAGAGCTGGCCCATCACGTGGAGACGCAGGCGAACCGTCTGGGGCTCCTGTTGATGATCGCCAATGGTCAGGAGGACCCGGCCGCGCAGGAGCGGGTTGCGCTGTCGATGCTCGAGCAGCGGGTCGATGGCATGATCCTGGTGCCGGTGGGGCCTCCCACGAGCGGGTTGCAGGAGCTGGTGGCGCAGACCCCGACTGTCGCCGTGGACCGACTCCTGCCCGGAGCCGACGTCGACTCGGTCCTGGTGGATCCCCGAGGGGCCGTCCGCGAGCTGGCCGGGCACCTGCGCGATGCGGGGTATCGGCGTCCGGCCGTGATCTCAGGGCCGGACGTCACCAGTACGGGCGCCGGACGCGCTCGGGTGGTCTCCGAAGAGCTGGAGGCCGCCGGATGGTCCGGTTTCCCGGTACTGTCGTCCGCACATGACGCCTCGCAGGCTCAAGAGGTCGTGGAGCGCCTTCTCGCCGACTGCCAGCCGGATGTCCTCATCTGCGGAGGCAACGTCATCACGCTCGGTGCGCTGCGCGCGATGAAGCGGCTGGGGGTCGACGTCGGTGCCGACGTCGGAGTGGCCACATTCGATGATCTTCCGTGGTTTGATCTGATGAGTCCGGCACTGACGTCCATATCGAATGACATTCCACGCATGGCGGCCGAGACAGTTCGGCTGCTGCTGCAGCGGATTGAGAACCCCGATGGGGCTGTCCAGCAGGTGGTTCACGAGGCCTCGCTCAGCCTGCGTGAGTCCACCTGCGGTTCTCGTCCGTGAATCGATGCCACATGAAAGGGAGATATCTGATGCGTACGTGTGTGCGAGCTGTCCTGGGTGACGTATCCGGCGAGGTCGCCGTCTTCGGGTCCCTCAATGCTGACCTGACGGTCCGAACCGAGCGCTTTCCCAAGCCCGGTGAGACGATCCGCGGGGAGGACCTGGTGATCCTACCGGGGGGCAAGTCGGCGAACCAGGCGGTTCAGGCCGGTCTTCTCGGCGCTCGCGTGAGGATGATCGGGGCTGTCGGAGCGGACGGTCACGGCGACCTGCTCATCGAGTCCCTCCAGTGCGCCGGCGTGGACACCTCCGCGGTTCAGCGTGAGAACGTGGCCACCGGCACCGCCATCATCACCGTGGACTATGCGGGGGACAACACCATCGTGGTGTCTCCCGGTGCGAACGGGAGGGTGGACGTCTCGACCGCGCAGCGGCACCGGGATGTCATCGGTGAGGCCCGTGTGCTGGGGCTGTGCATGGAGGTGAGCGCCGAGGCAGTCGAGGCCGCGGCCCGCATCGCCCACGACGCAGGCACCCGCGTGGTCTTCAACAACTCTCCGTTCCACCCGGTGCTGTCCGCCGGGCTCCTGGAGGCGATCGATGTCTTGGTCGTCAATGAGCATGAGCTCGCCGACATGCTGAAGCCGGGTACGAGCGACGTTGCGGCCGAGCCGGAGCGCGAGCGGGCCGACGACGCCACGGACTGGGGTGATTGCGCGAAGAGGCTGGCCGTCATGGGGATCTCCTCCGCGGTGGTGACTCTGGGGGGCCGCGGGTCGATAGTGATCGAGGGGGAGGAGATCACCCCGGTCGATCCCTTCCCGGCGGATGTCGTGGACACCACCGGTGCCGGTGACTCCTTCCTGGGCACGCTGCTGGCGGCGCTCGCCGCAGGGGCGGGACTCAAGGAGGCGGCAGGTGCGGCCTCGGCCGTCTCCGCCTTCGCGACGACCTCCGTGGGGGCGCAGGCCTCCTACGGGGACATCGCCGCAGTCGAGCAGCACTTCGGATAAGCGCGGCTCGACGAGCGAGGCGAGAGAGCCGAGGCTGCTCGCGGCGGTTGCAGAGGTCTGTGGCGCCTCAGGGAGGAGTGGTGACAGGAGACCGGCCCGCAGGCCCCCGCCTCAGTTATTCGTGAACTGCTCGAGGTCCTCGGTGTGCGGGTGGCCGTCATCGGTCGAGCTGAGCCAGAAGACAGAAACGTACTTGGCGTAGGCATCATCTGAAGGAATCTGCTTGAGCGCAAGGAGACCTGGCCCTGTGGGGAGGCCGACTTCTTTCATCAGGAGATCTGTGATGTCGGTGTGTTGACCTGAATCGGGGTCCACGAGTTCCCGCCGTATGCTTCTCAGTTGCTCATTCGCGGCTTGACGTTCTTGTATGCCGATGGGGTCGTAGATTTGAGCTAGTAATGATGACGCGGCAGCTGGATCGGAAAATCGTGACATCCAGCCCCCGGAGTAGACATCGATGACGCCGGAGACGGTGTCGATCGTCTGACCTGTGCCGTCAATGCGAGAAACCGTCATAGGGGTGCAGTGGTCACCATTGCAGGGATCGCCATATTTGTAGTTACTCAAAAGAAAAGAGTTGTGGCTAGCCCCAATAAGCCATTGTGTTGTGGGCGTCGTGACCGGAGGTGCGCCTTGGTTTAATAAAGACAGAATTGTCAACGTGGCGTTTCCGGACGCTCCCGGGAAAGGCTGGTCAGATGTTTCGACAGCAAGATGTGTGTCAGTCAATGCGACTCCAATAATTCTGCGAGTGATATGGGTCGTCCGGACAACTGCTCCGGTGGAGGTATCAACGACCGCAAAATAGGCTGTCGCTTTCGTTGAACTATTGAGCTTAAATGCTACGTATTTCCCGTTGGGGCTGAGTATCCAGTCGTTCGTAAGGGCGGTGGTCTTGGTTGATGGTGACTGTTCACTCGAAGAATCTGGGTGGGTCGGCGCATCATGAGGATGCGTGAAATCGTTCACTCTGATCTGTGTTGCCCATACTATGCTCTTGTCCGAGGATCGCCTTCCGAACACGGAGAGCGAGGGGGGTTCGCCTCCGGTTCCCTCGTCTATCAACTGGCTTACTCCAGTAATGTAGTATCCGTTCGCGGCGATGGAGTTCTTCCAAGATGTGAGGTTTGGGGGATTTTCGGCCGAATCTATCGTCTCAGCTGTGGAGAGATCCAGTGACGTGATCTTAAGTCCAATGGTAGAATCCAGGGAGCGATGGTAATGACAGGTGCTGATTGTCAGCATGACTGCAATCATGAGGGCTACAATAGTGAATGCTCTGGCATCTCTGTGCAGCTCCTGTTGCACGAATGAGTGAGGTGTAGAGGCCTGCTGTAATTTCATGCGTTCCGCTCCGTAAGTCCGTAGAGACGATAGGTGGAGGAATGATCACTAGGGCCGCTGATATTCAGAAGGATAGTGGTGCATCCAGGAGTGCTCGTGAACTCCAGGTAAGGTCTCCGGTGGTCCCCTTTATCTGCCATGAGTTGATGCACTCCCTCTGAGAGGATGAGTGGACTAGTGTCAATAGTGTTGCCGCTGACTGGAATAGTGAGTTCTGGCGACCCGTCTGACGGACGTAGGAATATGTTTGCAATGATGGAGCCGTTGCTTGGACGCGGAGCGATCCCTACATGGGCAGAGGCTAAGCCTGGATAGTGCTCGGCAGGTGTGGCCGTTCGGTTTGTCGGCGTGAATACTGTTGCGACGCGTGGAGTGTTCCAGGCAGTGATGACGTCATATATGGACTTGTCGGAACCGTAGTAAGGGTATGTCGACAGAGTTTGAGATGCGGTGGATGCGACATCGTTAATACCTGACGCTGCGCCAAGAGGAATTTTATCTATGTTGCTGGAGTTGCTCTTGCAGGCTTGGTCGATGTTGATGGCATGTGCGGTAGGGTTTCCGTTCTTGTCGTTCTGATTGTTGAACTGGGCGGTCCAGCCAGAAATGACGACCGGGTTTGCTCCCATATAATCCTTGTGGCTGCGTGGCCGTAAGTTATCAACGACTATCGGATCAATGAGGAGATTATCGACACGGGTGCTTGCGGACGGATTGGCGTCGGGAGCCACGGCGATGCTTGCGGTCCCGACCCACATCTCCTCGTCCGTATCTTTATTGTCTTGTTCGAAGGTTGACACAATGAAGGTACTGTGGCCGGCTGACCCCATGAATGTGGTATCAATGGCGTCTCTGTTGCTCCACAACTTCCTCCCGTCCTTCAAGGAGTATGCCGTGTCCCCATCGAGAAGGGCGGAATCTGTGAGCTGTAAGGTGCCGCCGTTGCTCATGTGCCTTATGACGGGAGTGCCTGTTCGAGTGTCAAATACCAGTGTCGTCTCTGGTGAATCGGATGCTGACAAGTATTCATCGGAACTGATACCCAGATCATCTGGGATTCTTGCCCTGAGAGCGAGGTAGTCTCTGTTGGGGCTTGTAAAGGCGTATAGAGTGTCAAGGGATGCTTCATATTCCCATAGGATGCTGCCGTGGGTCGGCTCCAATGCTGTGATTCCCTCGCTGCCGATCACGATAGGTCCCGTCGATCCAGCGATGACGCGATCGACTCCGCCTATATCTTTGACCCAGCTTGCTTTAGGGCTGACTGTTGTGGGGATCTCGGGTGAATTGTGTGGTGCTGCAGACGTGCTGTGCGTGAAAGGTGTCACGAGGTAGTGTGCCGTTGATGTCAGTAATGAGAGTGCGATGATTGGCGTGAGTGATATGGCAGCAAGTTTTAACTTCGTGATCGGCTGGAGTTTTAATGATGCTTGCTTGGTTACCTTGACGCTGCTCTCGCCTGGCTGAGGACGTGCCGGGAGATACAGCTTGCGCCAGCGGGCCGGATTGCTGAGCTGCCTAGGGTGCATGGAAAGTAGGGTTCGCACGCGATGCAGGATGATGCTCGTGCAGATGAGTGTTGTGAAGCCAAGGGTCTCTGCTGCGTGGCACAAGAAAATGGGGATGGAGATTCCCGATCGCTCGTATGCTGTCATCCAGTGGTGAATATTGATGCCTGCCGTCGCGACACCAAGTAGTGCAATGAGGCTGACGATGACAATCATTGCCGCTCGCCTCAACTGATTGGCGACTGCGGCGAAGGACCATAAGAGGAATTGTAGTGCGAACATTGCGACGGTAGCCTGTACTGCCAAGTTGGAGAAAGGTCGCACTGATTTCATGTGAAGGACGTCAATGTCGATCCCGTAGATCGAACTCAGTAATTTTGCGATACCCGACGAGGCAAACATTGCCAAAACTCCGCCCCAGCGCAGGGCGCGCATCGTGAGGACGCCGCGTGGTGGGAAGGACTCGCCGTCGGCCTCGCTTTCGCCGGTGTCGGTCGCGGCCTGGTCGGCCTCAACGGCATCACAGTTGGCGCTGCCTTCGGCCTCACCCGTGTCCGGCTCCGTTGAGGCCTCGTCGCTGGAGGCGGCGGTGCCTGGCTGGGTTCCGATCCCCTGGCTGCCGGGATCGGTGCTGTGCTGATCGGTGCCGTGCTCGTCGGCGTCAGGCGTGAGAGGCATGAACCTATTGTGGTGACCCATCCGTGACTATGTCAGGCGTTTGCGAGGCCGTCACTCGTTTGAACGGGCCAGGCGGAACACTCCGGTGGATGGGCTTCGGGTGCTGCTCTGGGCGATCCCAGTGCCACCGGTTGAGGCGTCCTGGCCCGCGCCTCAGTTGTTCTTGAACTGCTCGAGGTTCTCGGTGTGGTGGTGACCGTCGTCGGCGGCGCTGAGCCAGAAGCGTGGAGTACCTGCCTCCCGGTATCCCTTGTCGTTGGTGACAACCTGGCTGATGAGGAGCCCCGGACCAGTGAAGACTCGTCGCGCCACGGCGTTATCGGTGTCCTCGTTGTAGACCGTGCCCGAGTTGGTGTCGACGACCTCCCAGTGAAGTCTCCCCTCATCGGTGAGATAGGTGCACCGCCTGATCCACCCGCCGAGAAGGATCTCGCTGGAATTGGTGAAGGAGGCCAGGTGCTTGCCGTGAAGATCAACCTGCGTCACCGTGGAGGTCGTGGCGGTGTCGTGGGAGTGGGCAGGCTGTGAGGACAGCAGAAGAGAGTTCTTCCCGGAGCCTGCAAGCCACAGGCTGGTGTTGAAAGACGTTGGAGATGACGTCGTGTCCGTCAGCGAGAAGACGCTGATGCGGCCCTTGCCCGAGCCGGCGGGATAGTAGGCGTCAGCTGTCTCGACGGCGAGCGAGTCGCTGGTGAGGGCCTGGCCCAGGACCAGCCCTGAGACCTCTGCTGTGCGCACCTGCTTCCCGGAAACCGCGTCAAGAACGACGACGGTTACTCGCTGATCTCCAGGTGTAAAAGGCGTTTTCTGAGAGTGAGGTTGATGCTCACTGGTGGTCTCCGGCGGGCGTAGTACCAGAGAGACATACTTCCCGTTCGGGCTGACGGTTGCGTATCCAGCAGTGCTGGATATGAGAAGGTCGCGCGCCTCCTGCTGAGCAGAGTGGGCATCAGGGCCTGATTCAGTGTACCCATAGTCTGCAACCTGCGGCGTCAGGTTGATCGCCCAGCGGGGCTCCTTGCTGGAGTCTTCAAATCTCGCCACGAGCGTTGACATTTTGTCGTCATCCATGAATCGGTAAGTGACGCAGATGTCTCCATCTTGTGCGGGAAGGTAGGAGGGAACGCGCCGGAACCTATCGTCTCGACCTTCGGACTCTCTCTTGCAGTTCTCCTTCTCGTCCGACGTGAGAGAGGTTGATGATATGTGCGATGCGGTGCTGGCGTGTGATGTGGTGCGGTTGGCGTGGCAGGCGTTCAGGGGAAGCGCGAGCAGCAGTGGGAGTACCGTCATGAGTGCTGCGCTTCGATAGCTTATGAAGGCAATGCTGTGTGGGATTCTAAACTTCATGTCGACCTACCCGGGGAACCCGTAGATTCGGAAAGACTGTGATGCTGTAGGGAGAGCGGGGGTGTTATTGATGATGGCGAGAGTGGATCCGGGGGTACTCAATGAGGAGATGTGTCGACTGTCGTCACAACTTACGGCGATGTCCTCCATGGCGGAGTTATATTCTCTTGATCGTGGTGGATAGTAGGTTGATCCTGGCTCAACCTCTGTGAGTGGAATTATTCTGCTGTCGCCTGTTTTGATCGTGATATGGCCATCGCCTGTGGTGATAACGGCGGTATTTCCTTCTGTCGTCTTGGTGACGGGTGCGCCGTTTTCAAGGCTTGTCGTGGTGATTCCTACTGCCGTGACATAGTGCGGGGACTGATCGAGTGGTGCGACCGTCGTGGTCGCAGGACTGAAGACCGTTCCGACACTGCTCGAACCCTTCCACGTCGAAGAGCCTTCAAGGTTACTGAGCTTGGTAGGCTGTCCGTCCGGCGTTGTCGCCGGGAAGACGGAGATCGTGCCGGTGGAGAGCGACGCTGGGACGTTGATGCCCAGTGTTGTTCCCAGGTCGAACGTGCGGGCGTCCGCCTCAGGTGCTTCACTGAGGGCGTCCAGGCTGATCGCGTGCGCGCGGCGAGCTTTCGCCTCTTCGTCTATATGGCCCTGCGGGGCGCGGTCGTCGTAGACGCCGATCCAGCCTCGGGCGGTGACGATGTCGCTCCGTTCCTGCTCGTGAAGGGTCCCGTTGACCTTCCTGGGCTGAGAGGGGTTGGCCTGAGATATGACTCCCAGAGAGTCGCGACCGCTGTCATATCCAAGAATGAAACTGGAGTGGCCTGCTGTGCCAGCATATTCGGTGGCAATTGGGGGTAAAAAGGTGTCATCCAGTTTGAAGTCTTTGAGATCCCACATCCGTGAGCCGTCGGTCAGGGAGTAGGCGACGGTGTCGTCAAGAAGAGCTGAATCGCTGAGCTGAAAAGTGTCGCCGTGGTCTCCAGCCTTGCGGGGGTGCTCCACAACGATCTTCCCGGTGACTGCGTCGAACACTAAGGTCCTGATCGGATATGCGCCATCCAGCTCTCGCCATTCTGGGCTCATGGACGAGTAGATGATGGGGTCGGCGGCAATGACCGCCACGTATCGTCCGTTCGGGCTGGTGATAAGCCCCAGATCCCCTGATGCGACAGGATCTATTTTGGGAGACCAGGTGAGGAACATGGCGCCGGCACGGCGGTACTGCCAGCGTGCCGATCCGTCAGCGGGGTCGAGTCCGGTGATCGTGTCCTTGGTGAGGAGGATGGGACCCGCGGCCCCGCCAGCGATGTCGAGGAAGTCGTCGACATCCTTCACCCACGTCTTCTGCGCTCCGAAGGATGTGGGATAGGCGGGTAGTTGGGCGGTATCGACAGCGGGTGCTGTGGTCTGCGTGATCGTGGGGGCGTCGGGGTGCGTGCTCTTCACCATGCGATAGGGGATGCCGAAGCCGGCCACCAAGGCAATTGCGGGCAGGAGTGCGATGGCGGCCGTGCTGAGGCGGCGGAAGGGATGGATCTGAACGGCGCGGGACCATAGCTGCCGTAACCCGACGCCCCGAGGGCGGCTGAACCAGAGATCCAGAGCCTCGGGGGACGGCTCGTCACCGTGTGGCTCCTCGGAGGGGAGAACGACTGACCGAGCCGCCCAGAGCCCGATATGCGCCATCGCGATCAGTCCGTACGCGGCGATGCCCATCGCGAAAGCCAGGAGCTCGCCCAGACGGACACCGAAGGCGGATGCGGTCTCCCGCCACAGCTGCAGGACCGGAAGGCAGGCGTAGGCGGTGCCTGCTGCAACCCCGGCCACAGGCAGGAGCTTGAGGGCGGTGATGACACCCGTCCGAATTCTGTTCGCCCCGGTGGTGCGGTAGTAAGGCGTGGGCCACACGGATGCGCCCACGAGCCACAGCACCAGCAGCAGCGCGCATCGTTTCCATGACTGGGTGATCGCTACCCGACCCACGCCTTTGATGCCGCTGCTCCAGGCGAAGAACAGGGCGACTGCCACGATCAAGGCGATGACGCTGCCGGCGAGCAGGGCGCGCATGCATGCCAGCAGGCGTGGGTGATCGCTGAGCGCAGCATCGTCGTGATCGAAGGGCGCCGGAGACACCTCGGTGTCGGTGCCGGCGGTCTCCTCGGCCTCGGAAGGTGAGGGCGAGGTGGGCTGAGAAGATGCGGAATCCATGATGGTGTGTGAATCGTGGTGATGTCAGTGGACGGAGAACTGCTCGAGGTTCTCGGTGTGCGGGTGGCCGTCATCGGTCGAGCTGAGCCAGAAGACGGGCTTGGACTCTGTCGAGCCCTTCCCGTCGGGGACCTCCTGCTTGACGAGCATTCCGGGGCCCGTTGGTACGCCGCGTTCGAAGGTGTTCTTTCCCGTGATGTCGATTGTCTTCTTAATGCTGGGATTGACGAGTTGCTGCTCAAGTGTCTCCCAGGAGGAACCGATGGCCTTCCTCTCCTCCTCTGACGCTGCCTTTGAGCGTAGGTGAAGGGCGCTGGCTGCCTTGGGATCGGCGAACCTATGGATCCACCCGCCGGGGTGAACGGCAGTCACTCCGGAGACGCTTTTGGTTGTCGTCCCATTGGTGCTGACGAGGGAGACAGTCGTAAGTGAGCATCCGTAGACGCACTCGTCCGGGAGGCGATTGGGGGCGAGCATGAAGTTCTCCCGGGTGGCGCCCACCAGCCACTTGTCGGTCGGGAAGGAGGAGGGCTGAGTGCTTGTGTCTGTCAGGGAGAAGGCGGTGACGGTTCCCTTCCCGGAGCCGGCCGGGAAGTAGTTCTGGGCGGTCTCGACGGCGAGGGTGCTGTTGGTGAGGGCCTGCCCCAGGATGATTCCGGAGACCTCGGCGGTTCGGACGGCCTTGCCGGTCTTCGCGTCGAGGACGACGATATGCGTGTGTTGGTCTGCTGCCGTCTCTCCCGACTGCTGCTCGGCGGGAAGGAGGATCAGTGACAGGTATCGTCCATCAGGACTGACGACGGTGCTTCCCGTCGACGACCGGCCCATGTCTTCCTTCATCGCACTTTGGGCGTTGTCTGCGTATTCAGTTCTCTCTTCGTTGGCGGCTACGGGCTTGATCGAGACCGCCCACTGGACCTTATCGGTGGAAGGGGCTCGGCTCACCACGGTGGTCGTCAGATCGCCAGCGACGGTGCCTTTCTTTCTGTTCTGGTCTGAGGTGCTCATGGTGACGGTGCCTTCGGCGGTTGGCAAGGGATCGCTGTCCATGAGGCTTCTAGA
This sequence comes from Actinomyces acetigenes, assembly GCF_031296635.1. Lineage (NCBI taxonomy): Bacteria > Bacillati > Actinomycetota > Actinomycetes > Actinomycetales > Actinomycetaceae > Actinomyces > Actinomyces acetigenes. The sequence continues at coordinate 87,443 of NZ_JASPFC010000003.1, read as the reverse complement.
ATTGTTTGGAGCGGCAGCATTCGCTTCCTGAGCATTGAGAGGCGAGATGACTGGACCGTCGTCACTATCCCCAACGCTGCATGAGGTGATGGTGAGCGCGAGCGTTGCGGCTGTGGCGAGTGCCGACAGTCGCCGGAGCGCGGAGGACGGGCGGGTAAAAGGGTGCGTGGCTCTCATTCCTCGGCTCCTGCGACTCCGAAGATTCGATAGATGTCCCGGCATCTCTGGCCGTCAGTCTGTGGCCCATTACTGCAGTGCGCGTAACCTATGTCAGTTGTGTTGAGGGTGACGACGGTGGTGCCAGGTGTCCGCACGGCCCTTGCTCGTCTTTCGGAAGCAGTGTTTGGGGAGAATAATGGTTGGAGTGGTATGCCGTTGTCGTCTGCTAGCTCTTGGGGTGATCGAAATGTGGAACCGGGTGTGACGGGTATGGTGGTGCCGGGCGAGCCGTTACCGGGTCGAATAACGAGCGCTGCGGAGGTTGAGCCGTCGTCTGCTGGTATCTCAACGATTCCGGTACGCGCACTGGCGAGGCTCCGATCCTGTGACGCGGGGGTGACTGTGTTGGTGGAAGGGTCGAAGACTGTCGCGGCTCGCGCATTCGCTTGGGGGTACTTGGAAACTGCATCCGCAGCGATAACGGGATAGGTGACGATGCTGTCCGAGAGGCGTGATGCCACAGTATTGATTCCCGAGGTCGTTCCTAAGGGAAAGCTTGTGGCGTCGGAGCCGTCGACCTTGGCCAGTGCGTCCAGGCTGATCGCTTCAGCCATAGGGTTGCCCGAGGAATCAAGTTCACCGGTATATCGGGCGACCCATCCGTTGATAAATGAAGTGAAAGTGTTGGAAAACTCTTCATCAAAAGTAAACTCTGACAGGATCTGCTGAACCTCGACCTCGGCGGTGGGATTGTTCTGCGGGCAGACCGTGATGGTCATTGCAGCCTTCTTCGTGCCGGAGGGAGTAACCTCGACGGCATCGTCCTCAAAGTATCCCAGGATGAATGAGGCGTGTCCGGCTGGACCGGAGTAGGACACGCTGGAGCTCTCCGGGAGAGTCCACATCTGAGACCCGTCGGTCAGGGAGAAGGCAGTGTCGTCGTCGAGGACTGCGGAGTCGGTCAGCTGAAGATAGCCGCCGGTACCTTGACGCTCGAAGACGAGCCTGCCGGTCAGGGCATCGAAGACCAAGGTGATGGCGTGAGGAGAGGCGACGAATGTGGGTAGCTGGATTCGGGTGGTCACGTACTTACCATTAGGGCTGGTGATGAGTCTAGGGCTGTCGGAGTAGCTGTTGGGGGCGAATGTGGCCTGCTTACGGCTGTAGCTCCACAGGACACTGCCGTCCTTGGGGTTCAGTGCCATGATGCCGTCGTCGGTGAGGAGGATGGGGCCGCCGGCGCCTGCGACGGTGGTCACCTCAGTGGAGGAGATCTCCTTGCTCCAGGAGGCCTTCGGCGCCAGCGACGTGGGCGGCGCCAGCGAGGCGTCGGCAGGGGTGGTGGCCGTGACGTGGTGGACCGGGTTGATGAATACCGACGTTCCTGCGATGGCGGAACCTAGCGTCAGCGCTGGGGCAATGACCATAGCCGTGAGGTAGACACGCGTGCGTCGAGATACCCGAATACGCTCGTACCGGGGGAATCCATTGTCGGTCTTCTCACCGGTCTTGCGCCTGAGGCGGCGCCAGCGGCTCGGGTCATCGGGATCGCTGTTACCGACCGCAGTGGTGCGCGTACGCAGGTAGTGCAGCAGTGGGACAACGTTGAGGAAGAGCGTGGCTGAGAGCGCCACTCCAGCCAGCGCCAGGAGGAACAGGACGGAGAACCCGGTCTCCTGGTAGGTACTCCACCACGCCATTATCAGAGATGCTGACACCGTCGCGCCCAAGGCCGCCATGACCGTGATCATGACCGTCGTCAGGATGGGGCCCTTCTTCCCCCTTAAGGTGAGGCACGGCCAGACCAGCACCCCTCCGACGATCATGCAACTTGTCAGTACTGAGACTTTGCTCGGGATGAGATCGCTGGCCGTCTTGAGCTCTCGGCGCAGCACCAGTGCGGTTGCTGCGAGCACGACGGTGCCGATGAGTCCGCCCCAGCGCAGGGCGCGCAGCGTCAGGGTGCCGCGTGGTGGGAAGGGCTCGCTCTCGCCCGTGCCCTCGAGCTCGCCCTCACTGTCGGTAGTTGCAGCCTCGCTGGGCTCAGTGGCGTCGCGGCCGGTGCTGCCCTCGGTTTCCCCCGTGTCCGGCGCCGTCGAGGCATCGTCGCCGGAGTCGGCAGTGCCTGGCTGGGTGCCGGGATCGATGTCGGGCTGATCGGTGCTGTTCTCGTCGGCGTCGGACGTGGGAGGCATGAGCCTATTGTGGTGACCCATCCGTGACGATGTCAGGTGTTTGCGCGGTATTTGCCCGGTTGAACGGACAAGGGAAGGAGCGCTCCGGACGGCTGATCTACTGGTGCGGTTCCGGTTGCTCCCGGTGCCTCCGGTTGGGGCGTCCTGGCCCACGCCTCAGTTGTCCTTGAACTGCTCGAGGTTCTCGGTGTGGGGATGCCCGTCGTCGGCGGCGCTGAGCCAGAATGCGGGCTTGGACTCCGCTGATCCGTTCTCGGTGGTGACGTTCTGGTAGACGACCAGTCCGGGGCCATTCGGCACGCTGCGTTCGTCCACGGTCATGTCGGTGGTGTCCGTGGTCTGGCCGGTGTCGATGTGGACGAGCTGTTTCGGGAGTTTCCGGAGCTTCTGGCGTGCGTCCTCAGTTGCGTCATTGTTGTCCGGAGAGGCATGCATTGTGTAGAGGAGGCTGGCGGCCGCTTTCGGGTCCCGGTACTGACTCACCCATCCTCCGGGATGAACGGCGGTGACTCCAGGCAGGGTGCCGATAGTGTGACCATCGGTACCGCTCCGCGTCACGGTGTACGGGGCGCAATCCGACGTGCACTCGTAGGTCGGCACGTCCGGTGCTAGGAGGAGGTCCTGCCCCGATGCGCCGATGAGCCACTGGTCGGTGGAGAACGAGGATGGTTGCGCGCCGGAATTCTTGATCGAGAACACGCGGATGGTTCCCTTGCCGGAACCGGACGGGAAGTAGTCCTGGGCGGTCTCGACGGCGAGGCTGATGTTGGAGAGGGCCTGCCCCAGGACGATCCCGGAGACCTCGGCGGTTCGGACAGCCTTGCCGGTCTGCGTGTCGAGGACGACGACGTGCGTGTGTCGGTCGGTCGCCGGCACTCCTCTTTGTGTCTCATCGGGTGTCAGGACCAGAGACAGGTAACGGCCGTCGGGGCTGACGATTATGTCGCCATCATGTGACTGGCTCGCTGTGCGGTCATGTTCGTATTCCGAATCCGAGATACTGTTCGGCATCTGGCGGTCGGCGGCTGATGGCGTAATGGACACCGCCCACTGGAACTGATCGGTTGAGGGATCTCTGCTGACGATCCTGGTGACGTCCGCATCCGGTTTCTTGGTGGTTGTGCCAGTGCTGTAGTTGGTGCTGATGAAGAGTTTCCCTGTTTTGGTCGTCAGCTTCCTCAGCGAAGCATCATGCAGTTCCTGCGCCGAAACACCCTGCTTGAGGTCCTCCACGGACTGGGAGGAGAGAGACGTGAGCGCCGGCTCTTGACCGTATGCGCTGATGTTGCATGAGGCTATCGAGAGGGTCAAGGAGACGGATGCGGCCACCGCCAGCATGCGGAGATACGGAGTGTGGTCACGATGCCCTGGAGTGAGTGAGGTTCTCATTTGTGCTCCCCCGTGATTCCGTATATCCGATATGTGTGCGGGCATCGTTCGCTCTGGTCGTACTTCCCGCGGGTGCAGTCTCTTTCGGTGTCGCCGGTGGCATTGAAGATGGCGATGACGGCTCCGGGAGTTCTCATCGCTTGTGCTCGTTCGGCGGTGCCGCCTGGAGTGCTGCTTGCCAGGAGGGTCGGAGGAAGGTCGGTGGAGCCGGGAGTGATGGGGATCGTGGTTCCGGTGGAGCCGTCTCCGGGACGAACAGTGATGGCGGCCGACAGTGAGCCATCGTCTGCTGGTATATCGACGAACTCGGCCGGCGAGCCGGTGAAGCCCGGGTACTGGGCGATAGAGGAGACAGTGAGGGTGGGTGGATCGAACACCTTCTCCGTGCGTGGCTCCGACGGGAAATCTCGCGGACCGTTGTCCAACCTGATAGGGGAGTAGGTGACGATGCTTCCGGAGCTCAAGGATGCAGCGGTGTTGATCCCTGAGGTGGCCCCCAGGGGGAAGGTCCTCGTGTCGGTGCCGTCGACCTTGGCCAGTGCGTCCAGGCTGATCGCCTCGGCCACAGGGTTACCCGACGAATCGAACTCGCCGGTGTAGCGTGCAGCCCATCCCTGAATGAAGCTGCCGGGGCTAGGTGGGTAATCATAGTAATCGGGAGGATTGGCAAGCACATCGTTAACCTCCACGGCGGCAGAGAGATCCTCCTGTGGAGTGACGCGGAGGGTGATCGTTGACTTGTAGGACTGGAGGGAATTTTCATGACGTTGATCCTCGCTGTACTGGTCCAGAATGAACGATGCGTGCCCAGCAGTTCCGGAGTAATCGACACGGTCACCATCGGATAGAGTCCAGAGCTTCTTCCCGTCGGTCAGGGAGAAGGCAGTGTCGCCGTCGAGGATCGCGGAGTCGGTCAGCTGAAGCGGGCCGCCGGTGCTCAGATTCTTGAAGACGATCCTGCCGGTCAGAGCATCGAAAACCAAGGTGTCTCCAACGGAATCCACGAACTCGGGTGACAGGATTCTCAGCGCCACGTACTTGCCGTCAGGGCTGGTGATGAGCTGATGGTTGTTGGGGGAGGAACTGGAGGTGGCGAATGTGGCCCGCTTACGGCTGTAGCTCCACACGACGCTGCCGTCCTTGGGGTTGAGCGCCATGATGCTGTCGTCGGTGAGGAGGATGGGGCCTCCGGCGCCTGCGACGGTGGTGAGTTTGGAGGAGGAGGAGATCTCCTTGCTCCAGGAGGCCTTCGGCGCCAGCGACGTGGGAGGCGTCAGCGAGGAGTTGGCGGGGGCGGTGGCCGTGACGTGGTGGACCGGGTTGATGAGCGCCCATGTTCCAGCAATGGCGGAACCGAGCGTCAGTGCTGGGGCAATGGCCATAGCCGTGAGGTAGGCACGCGTACGTCGGGGTACCCGAATGCGCTCGTAGCGGGGGAGTCCCTTATCGGTCTTCTCTCCGGTCTTGCGCCGGAGGTGCCCCCAGCGGCTCGGGTCCTCGTCATCGCCGACGCCGACCACGGCGCTACGCAAGTAGTGCAGCAGTGTGCCGGCGCTCAGGAAGAGCGCGGCCGAGAGCGCCACTCCAGCCAGGGCCAGGAGGAACAGGACGGAGAACCCGGTCTCCTGGTAGGTGTCCCACCACGCCAGAGTCAGGGATGCTGAGGTCGTCATGCCCAGGGCCGCCATGATCGTGGTCATGATCGTCACCAGGACGGGGCGCTTCTTGCCCCTGAAGTTGAGGGACGGCCAGACCAGTAGCCCTCCGACGATCATGTAACGTGGCAGTGCTGAGACCTCACTGGGGACGAGGACGCCGGCGCCAATGAGCCCCCGGCATAGTGTCAGTGCAGTCGCTGTGAGCACGAGGGCGCCGATGAGTCCGCCCCAGCGCAGGGCGCGCAGGGTGAGGGCGCCGCGCGGTGGGAAGGGCTCACCCTCACGCTCACCTTCGGTCTCGTCCTCGCTGTCGCCGGTGTCGGTTGCCTCCTGGTCGGCCTCAGCGGCGTCACAGTTGGCGCCGCCTTCGGCCTCACCCGTGTCCGGCTCTGTCGAGGCATCCTCGCCGGAGGCGGTATCGCCTCGCTGGGTGCCGGGCTGATCGGTGCTGTCGTCGGTGTCGGCGTCGGACGTGGGAGGCATGAGCCTATTGTGGTGACCCATCCGTGACGATGTCAGGCGTTTGTAAGGCCATCACTCGGTTGAATGGGCAAGGGAAAGCGCCCCAAGAAGCGGTCTAGCGTTGCTTCGGTCGCTCCCAGTGCTTCAGGTCGGGTGCGGTGACGCCTTCAATGGTGCCGAGCTTTCGTCCCCGGGTATCGACGCGGGTGAGCGTCACCGGCATCTCGCTGCGCCATCCGGTGGCCGGCGACTGTGGGGACAGGAGCAGGGCGCCGTCGTCGATCCCGGTGAGCCACTGGTCGGTGGCGAAGGATGCTGGAGCGGCGGAGGTGTCGGTCAGGGAGTAGACGGTGACCGTCCCCTTCCCGTCCCCGGCCGGGTAGTAGGTCCGGGCGGTCTCCACGGCCAGGGCGTCGTTGGTCAGCACCTGCCCCAGGACGAGCCCCGAGACCTCCACGGTGCGCACCGTCTCCCCGGTGGCGGCATCGAGGACGAGGACGTGGGTGCGCTGAGCGGCGACGTCGAGCGGGTTGTGGTCGTCGTCTGAGTCGTGAAGCACGGGCCTCATCTGCGGCGGACGCAGGACGAGGGAGACGTAGCGGCCATCGGGGCTGACGACGGCGTAGCCGGCTGGCCGCCACGCGAGGAGGTCGTGGGCAACGTCCTGGGCAGAGCTGCCGTCGTCGTCGAGCCAGTTGACGACGGCCGGCTTGATCTCACGCGCCCACAGCACCGAGCCGTCTGCGCCGCGGTACCTGGCGACGATGGAGCTGTTCGCCCCCGACCGGTCCCGCCGGTCGCGTTGCGCCTTCTCCTTCTCCGTCAGTTCCTGAGCTGAGACGTGGAGGAAGTCCTCGCCGACGGGTATGGAGTCGCTGTCAGTGCTGGTGGGAGTCTTCGAGATGCGCTCCTTGACCTGTGAGGCGCTCAGGGCGGTGGACTCCACCTGCTGCAGCTGCGCGGGGTTCGGGCTGCAGGCGCTCATGGCCCCCGCGAACAGGACTGCCGCAGCCAGGGCCGAGCCGATGAGGCGCCGGCGACGGAGGTGAGGGCGTGTGCTGGTCATGACGAGGCTCCTGAGATGCCGAAGATGCGGAAGGAGTGGGAGCCCTTGTCCGGGCCGGTGGCCATGATGACGAGGGTCGTTCCCGGCGTGCTCAGGGTGGTGAGCAGTGGATTCGACGACGGCGACGGATCCTCGATGGTCCACACGTGCCGAGTTCCGGGCGCGTAGTAGGTGGAGCCCGCGGGTACGTCCACCGTCGTCGGGGTGCGCTCCCCGCTGCTGACGCTCAGGACGCCGCCACCACCGGACTCGGCGCGGGTGAGGCCGGCGTAGGACAGGATCCCGGCCTCCTGCGCCGAGTGGGAGACGGTTCGGGTCTGCGGGTCGAAGATCGCTGCGACGGCTCTACCGCCCTCGAAGTTCTTGGTAGATGACGGCATGTAGCCGACTCCGTGACCTACGGTCCGTTGAGGCAGCGTCGTCAGCGTTCCGGTGGCGCGGGATGCTGCGCTGTTGGTTCCGGAGGTCAGGCCCAGGTCGTAGGCGGTGGTGTCGGCACCGGCGACGCCGGCCATGGCGTCCAGGTTGACGGCCTGCGCCGCCCAGCCCGTGGGGGAGGTCTGGAAGTCGATCGGCGTGGGAGTCTGCGTGAAGGCGGCCACCCACCCGCCGCTGATGACCGGCTCCCCCTGACCGTTGGTGACCAGTGGGGCGCTCTCACGGCGCGTGACGGGGGAGGTGTCCGCCATGAGTGTGTAGGTCACATGCGGCCCGTGCCAGTCTGGTTCTCCCTCGGGACTGCGCGGCACACCCCCGAGGAGGAAGGTGGAGTGACCGGCCGTTCCCGAGTAGGGCCAGGTATCAGGTGAGACGGAGACCTCCTCCTTGTCGATGGACCACAGTCGGGAGCCGTCGGTGAGCGAGTAGCCGGTGGCGCCGTTGAGCAGGACGGAGTCGGTGAGCTGGAGGACGTCTCCCTGCATGAAGCCCTCATAGGTGACGCGCCCGGTCACCGAATCGAGGACCACCACCAGGGATTCGACGCTCATACCCTCTGGCTCCTCGCCGTCGGTGGCATCGAGGGTCACCGCGAGGTGGCGGCGGTCCGGGCTCGGGTAGCAGCGGATGAAACGCGCGTGCTTGCGCGGATAGGTCCACCGCGTCGAGCCGTCGGCGGGATTGAGGCCGACGACGCCGTCGCTGCTCAGAACGACCGGCCCGGCAGCACCGGCCACCACCTCCGCCATGTTGTGGATGTCCTGCGACCAGGCCGCCGTCGAGGCGAAGGACCGGGGCAGCGCCGGAAGCGCAGAGGTGTCGATACTCGCAGCGGTCGACGGCGTGACCCGGCTCGCGACCAGGTGCGGGACCGTGGCCGCTGTCCCGAGGGCGAGCGGTGGAATAACGATGAGAACGACCGCGCCGAGGACGGAGCGCCACGAGGGCCGGGGCAGCCGAATCCTCCGCAGGCCTCCCAGCCGTGCCCGCAGGTGCTGCTTCTGCGGCGGCGGGAAATAGGTGGCCCGGATGGCGCGAACCAGGAGATCGGTCGCCGCCAGCAGGCCCAGGCCCAGCGCCCCCACCGCCAGCGTGAGCAGCTGGTTGATACTGACCGAGGTACTGCGCAGCTGGGCGTGCCACAGGCGAAGAAGGACGATGGCGAAGCCGCCCGAGAACACCAGGAAGCACAGCGGTTGAAAGAGGACCGTCTTCCTGATGAGCGCTCGCGGTGAGGTGGGATAGCTCTTCAAGGCAAAACGCGCGTTCTCTCTCCACTTGAAGTAGCCGGCGATCCATATGAGCGCGGCCAGGCCGCCAACGAAGCCCCCGACCGCCTTCATCGCGTGACCGGGATCCTCCAGCCCGCTCTGGTAGACGAGGAACAGTACGGCCATCGACCCGACTGCCAGGAGCCAGCCGAGGCGCAGGGCCCGCAGAGCCCGCAGGATCGTGAGGATGCGTCGCGGAGGATCGGGCACCGAGCCGTCTGAGGCGCCAACGGAGTCAGCGGTCTCCCGGGACTCGGCGGACTCTGCGGTCTCCGCGGAGCCGGCGGGTGCAGGGGACTCGGTGTCCTGGGGCTGGTCACTGTGCTCATCGGTCATCGTGCTGTCTCCCGTGCCGCTACTTGCTGGTGAACTGCTCGAGGTTCTCGGTGTGGGGGTGTCCGTCGTCGTCCGCGCTGAGCCAGAAGACCGGGGTGTAGGTCGTCTCACCGCTCGCGTCAGTGCTCGTCCGGCCGACCACCAGCCCGGGTCCGGTGGGGACTCCCCGATCGCCGACGATCATTCCGGTGACATCCACGCTGCTTCCCGTGGAGACGTTGACGACCTGCCGCGTCAGGCCCTGCAGAGCGGCTTTGAGAGAGGCTGGTTCCTCCTTCTCGCCCGCCGCTGCGAGGTTGGCCGAAGCATTGACGGCCGCCGGGTCACTGACCTGCGTGACCCAGCCGCCAAAGTGCACGGCCTCAACACCCTTGATGGTTGCGCGGACCTTCCCGGAGGTATCCACCTGGGTGAAGGTCGATGCGCCGGAGTTGCTTTCCGGCCCGTACGGGGAAGGCGGCTGCAGAGACAGCAGGAGCGAGTCGGTCCCGGCCCCCGCCAGCCACTGATCGGTGGCGAATGACGAGGGTGGGGAGGACGGGTCATCCAGTTCGAAGACATGGACCTGGCCTTCCCCCGTGCCGCCGGGGAAGTAGTCGTTGGCGGTCTCCACGGCCAGAGAGCCGTTCGTCAGACCCTGCCCCAAAATCACTCCGTTGAGCTCCTCCGTGCGCACCACGGCGCCGCTGGTGGCGTCCAGGACGACGACGTAGGACTCCTGTTCGGCGAGCCTCTCCTCGAGCCGCCCGTGATGCGGGGTGAGGATGAGGGAGACGCGGCGCCCGTCGGGGCTGACGACGATCTCTCCGCTGGTGCGGGACTTCAGTAGGTCTGAGACGTTCTGCTGCGGGGCGTCTGCATTCTCCAGCGCGTTGCGCGATGCGCCCGGGGGCGTGATCGTCACCGCCCACTTCAGGGCGCCGTCTGATCGGTTCCGGCTGACGAGGGTGGTTCCCACGGGCTTGCGATGGTTCTTCCCCCAGTTGATGAGCACCGTGATGGTGCTGTTCTCAGTGGGAAGCATTGGGAACTCCATGTCCGGGCCCGTGTTGGCGTCGGCCTCGAGGCTCGTGACCTGCTCGGCGGTGAGTGCAGTGGCCTTGACGGTGACCTCCTGTGTGGTCTGGATCGGGGCTGAGGTCAGCTGACCGGCGCAGGCGCTCAACGGGAGGGCCAGCAGTGCTGCTGCAAGGAGCAGCTCGGAGGATCGATGTCGACGGTGCGCAGGTGCCGTGGACGTGCGGTGGGGGTGCCGGGCGGCTTGCTGGCTCATGACGAGGCTCCTACCAGTCCGTAGAGACGAATGCGTGTACCGGTGGTCTGACTCTCGTAGGTGGGGCGCAGAACCACGATGGTGACGCCCGGCGCGCTGAGTGCGCTGATGCCGTCGTTACCTCCTAGCATATTGACGGGGAAGTCGTGAACGCCGCCGTTGCGGCCGCGTGCTCCTGGAACGAAGGGGACTGTGCCGTTCTCCAGGGGGATGGAGGTGGCTTTCGACTTGTCTCCCGACTGAAGGCTGATGCGTCCTTGTCCGTCGTCGGCGCGGGTGATCCCGACCGCGGTGACGAGCCCCGGATCCTGGGGGGCCGCCAGCACGGCGCGTGTCCTGGGGTTGAAGGTGGTGGCGACCGTGGACTGGTCCTTCCAGCCATCGGGGCCGGGGGTTGCGTTCGGCTCGACCGGGGTGGGCGCGGTGGCCGGTAGGACGGCCAGCCTCCCGGAGAGAAAGGACGCCATTGGGGCGATGCCGAGGGTCTGGCCCAGGTCGTAGGCATGGGTGTCTGCGCCGGGCACCTTCGCCAGCGCGTCAAGGGAGACGGCCTGGGCGCGGTGAGCCTTCGAGTAGTTCCCATCGACATCGACGAACTCATCCTGGGTGGCCTCGGGGTAGGTGACTGTCCAGCCCTCGACGATGAGCGGCTCCCGATTGGCGTAGGCGGCCGGAACGTCCCTGACGACACCGCGGGGGTTGGTATCCGGGACGAGTGTGAAAAGGCCGATCCCGTTGGGGCTACCGGGGATCTTCTCCGCGAGAATGAGGCTGGCGTGCCCCGCTGTGCCTGTGTACGGGGAGCCCTCCTCGGAGAGATCGAGGTCGACGTCGTTCAGCCGCCACAGGATGGAGTCGTCAGCCAGCGAGTAGACAGTGCTGCCGGCCAGGAGCACGGAGTCGGTGAGCTGGACGGCCTTGCCATCGTGGAGGTGCTCGTTGGTGACCCGTCCGGTCACGGTGTCCAGGACGATGGTGAGGGCCGATTCCAGACCGTAATCGCCGTCGGAGCTCTTGCCCTGGAACTCCAGCTCCCCGAGCGTCAGGGCGACGTGGCGCCTGTCCGGGCTGGTGATGAGGTAGGGACGCTCACCAAGGACGCTGTTGACATGTCCCCCGTACTGGGCGAACTTCTTGCCTTGGCGGTGGTAGTCCCAGCGGATCTTCCCGGTGGAGGGATCCAGGCTGATGAGGCTGTCATCGGTGAGGACGAGGGGTCCGGCGGCCCCTGCGTTCACGTCCAGCGCGGAGGGGATGTCGTGGGTCCAGGTCACCTGAGACGGGAAGGAGGCCGGGTAGGTGGGCAAGGTGGCGGGGGCGGCCACAGGGATCGGGCGGGGCCGGTCCCAGTTGTGGGCGAGGTAGGCGCTTGCGCTGAGCACAAGGGTTGGGGCCAGGAGGATCACCACCAGAACGATGCGTGAGCTCCAGGAGCCGGTGCTCCGGAGGTGGGTGGGTAGGAAGAGACGAGCGGACCTGGTACGCAGCCGTGAACGGAGCGAGGAGGCCTGTGCGACCTCGGGGAAGAAGGAACGAGTGACGCGCTGGAGAAGATCGAAGGTGAAGAAGGAGCCCAGCCCCAGGGCCGTCATCGCGAAGGCGAGTAGCTCGCCGGCGCTGGCGTCCAGCGGCATGAAGATGTCGTGCCACAGGCCGAGCGCGCCTCCGGCGCTGAGCAGGCCGCAGGTGGCCACCCCGGCAACGGGCAGGAGCCGCTTGATGATGCGCCGGCAGGCCTTCACCCGATGCTGCCAGTCGACCCAGTACTCGGCACGCTCCTGCCAGGCGAGAATGCCGATCCCCCACAGGACGAGCGCCGTGACCAGCGGCGCGAGGCCGAAGTAGAGGAGCACCCACCGCATCGTCAGATCAGTGCGCCATGCCAGGTAGAGGCCGGCCGCTACGAGGACGGTGAGCAGGGCGCCGGCCCTCAGCGCCCAGAAGAGGCCCTCGATCCGCCGCGACCAGACCCGTCGGCGCTCCTGAGGCGTGCGGGGGCGCCGACGGCGGGCAAGAACTGACGGCGAGGAGTAGGGATCCTCTGAGATGAGGGGAGCGGGAGCCGCGAGAGGCTCCGTGTCCTCTCCGGGGCGCTGATCGGTCATCGTGCTGTCTCCCGTGCCGCTACTTGTTGGCGATCTGCTCGAGGTTCTCGGTGTGGGGGTGGCCGTCGTCGGCGGCGCTGAGCCAGAACTGCTGGGGTTTGCCGTTGCCGTCGGCGGTCTCACGGCTGATGAGCAGGCCGGGGCCGGTGGGGACGCCAACCGATTCGGCCTTTCCTCCCGCGAGGTCGTGCGTGCTCCCGGAGTTCAGGTCGACGATCTGGGTGGGCAAGGCCTTCCAGTCGGCTCGCGTCTGGTCATCGTCCTTGCCGACCGTGCTGGCGGCGAGTGCGGCCGCGGCGGACGGATCGCTGAAGCGTTGAAGCCACCCGCCGGGGTGGATCTGGTTGACGCCGGTGATGGTTCTGCGCACTGTGCCATCGGTGCCCATCTGGGTCACCGTGAACGGGCGGAACCGGGTGCTCCAGTCGTTGCTGGCGGAAGGGGAGTACGGGGACAGGAGGAGTGAGTCCCGGGAGGCGCCGATGAGCCAGTGGTCGCTGGGGATGGTGGACGGTTTGCCCGCAAGGTTGCTCAGTGGGTAGACGGAGATGACTCCCTGCCCCTCGGCTCCCGGGTAGTAGTTCTGGGCGGTCTGGATGGCCAGGCTGTCATTGGTGAGGACCCGCCCCAGGATCAGTCCGGAGACCTCCACCGAGCCCTCGAGCTTGCCCGTCTCGGCACTGAGGACGACGACGTAGGTGCGCTGGGCTGAGAAGTCGTCGTCCTGAGCGGTCCGGTGCGGTTGGAGAATGAGTGAGATGTGCTGCCCGTCGGGACTGACGACGCCCACGCCGGAGGATTCCTGTTCGAGAAGACGGAACGTGTTCTTCTGGGTGGTTGCCCAGTCATCACTGCTGGACTCGTACTCGTGATCGAACACCGCGGGTTCGATGCGGCTTGCCCACTGCAGGCCCTTGATATCCGGTTTGTACCCCGTGCTGCCCGGTTTGTAGCTGGTGACGACTCCTGCGCGTTCCGACTTGATATTGGAGGAGACCTGCGAGTTGTCCACCCTGACGGTCCCGTAGCGGGTAGGCAGGTCGCCAACGTCCATGATGTCGAAGTGGTTCCGCTCGGACTCCACCTGATCTGCACTGAGCGGGGTGACGGAGACTCCCGCCGACGGCGTGGTCGCTGCAGTCTTTGAGGCTGAGGAGCCGCAGCCGGATAGAGGGAGCGAGACGAGGAGTGCTGCCACCAGGGCACGGGCGGCACGGCTCGCCGCCGAACCGGTGTGGTGACGGCGCGTCGTGGGCATGGGGCTGGTCTTCGTCGCGTGTGTCGTGTGGTGCATCATCGCGCTTCTCCTCCCACGGCGTAGATGCGAGAGGTGCCGGAGTACCGCGTGCCGGTCCGAACCACGATGATGGTGGCGCCGGGGGTGCTGATGGCGCTCACGAGGTTGTCTTCCGGTTTCACGTCGGCGAGTGCCAGATCCTTGAGCTGAGGGTTGTAGAGCGTGTCTCCCGGTGGAGCGAATGTTGTGCCTGGCACCAGGGGGATTGATACGCCCGATGACCCGTCTGCGGGTTTGATGGTGATCCGTCCCTCGACGGCTTCACCCACGGCGGCCTGGGTGATGCCGACGGAGGCGGCGGCCAGCCCCGGAGTCTGCGCCGCCGCCGTCACTGCCACGGTCCGAGGGTTGAAGACGGAGCCGACAGTGCCGGAGGCCTCCCACAGGAGAAGGTCTGAGTCCACGTCATTCTTTGGTTTCTCAGCCGGGAGAGGTGGGAGGGTCACGAGGGTCTGCGATTTCCTGGAGGCGACCGAGTTGACCTTGGAGGTCATGCCGAGATCGTAGGCCCGAGTGTCTGTCCCGGGGACACCGGCCAGACCGTCGAGACTGACTGCTTGGACCTCCCTATCCTGTAGGCCCTCCTCGGACCATGAAGGCTTGACCTGTTTCCCGTCGGGTTTGTCAATGACCACCCAGCCGTCGATGACAACGGGGCTGTCGTCGACGTTGGACCCGCCGCTGGTCTGAGGGGGCGACTGGGGGGTGAGGTCAGGAAGCTCATGCGTGGCAGTGGGATCGTTTTGGGGGACCGCAACGTCATGGTCCCCCGAGGGGAGACTGAGGACGAAGGCCGAGTGCCCGGCTGCGCCGGAGTAGGCGGCCTGAGCGGATTCGGCTCCTGAGGCGCCGTCAATGGTGAGCTTTCGAAGGTCCCACATGGTTGACCGGTCCGTCAGCGAGTAGGCGGTGGTGCCGTAGAGGGCCGCCGAGTCGGTCATCTGGAGGGGGTTGTCGCCGCGCCAGTCGAAGACCGTTGCCCCGGTGATGGTGTCGAGCACGATGGTGGTCTTCGGCGTTGAGGCGTCGAGGTCTCCGTCCGTGTTGATCAGGGATGTGTAGACGACCGGCTCGTCGAATCTCATCGCCAGGTAACGCCCGTCGGGGCTGGTGATGATGTCTTTCGCTGTTGAGCCCTTGCGCTGATAGCTCCACCGGTTCGAGCCGTCACGAGGGTCGAGCCCGGTGACTCCATCAGATGTGAGAACGATGGGGCCGGCGGCGCCGGCGATCACGTCCTGTCCGCTCGCCAGGTTCTTGGTCCACACCTCCGTCGAGGCGAAGCCGGTGGGGTACTCCGGCAGCTGGTCGGCGTTCGCTGACGGGCCCGTGGTCTGGGTGATGGTGGGCCGGTGGGACGCCGTTGGGTGGCCGTGGTAGGGGACAGCAACGGAGGCGGCGAGCGCCACGACGGGAACGAGGGCGAGCAGGGCACGAGGGCCCAGGGTCCGGAGGGAGGATCGCCCCGGTCGCCGCAGCTGATCGCGCAGGTCGTGTATCCGCGCCGAGATTGGGGTGGGAACGTACAGCGACTCTTCGGCATAGGGCTCGAACAGAGCACGTGAGGCCCGCAGAAGAATGTCTGTGGACAGCAGCAGGGCGAAGGCGGCGATCCCCATGGAGTAGGCCAGGGCCTCGCCGAGGTTGACCGCGTAGGTGGAGAACACGGACTTCCAGAGCCTGACGATCGGGAGGACGGCGTACGCGGCAGCGGCCGGGACCAGAACAGCGGGCAGGAGCATGAGTGCTGTTCGGACTGCGGTCAGCATCCTGCTGCGTGTGCTGGGAGTGCCAAGTCGAGGCTCGGGCCAGAGGGTGACGCCGCACACCCATAGGGCCACGATCAGCGCCAGGCCCTTCCAGGACAGCAGGGGGAGCTTGAGCGTCACCTTGGCGATCCCGCTGCCGTAGATGACGCAGAGGGCGGCCGCGGCCACCATGCCGAGGAAGCAGCCGAAGCGCAGTGACGTCAGGGCCGCGATGATGCGCCGATGGCGCCGTCCGCGCCGGTTGAGGGCCGCATCGGCCTGGTCGGCCCTGTAGCCGGAAGCGGAGGGGGATTCGTCGAGGGGTTTCTCGACGTCGACTGCGGGCGGCATGGCGGGTTGTCTTTCCTCGGGGGCGGTCGGGCGTTACTTGGTGGAGAACTGCTCGAGGTTCTCGGTGTGGGGGTGTCCGTCGTCGTCGGCGCTGAGCCAGGAGACCGGCACGGACGGCGAGCTCTGCTTGTCGGGATCGGTTCTCCTCGTCATGAGGAGCCCTGGGCCGGTGGACAGCCCTGTCTCCTCGGCCTGGTCGCCGTTGAGGTCGGTGGCGGCCCCGGTGTCGACGTCGACCACCTCTCTCGCTGCCTGCGCAGACGCTTCGCCGTCCCCGCCGTCTGGGGTGGGCTCCTTGTACCTCTCGACCCAGCCGCCACGGTAGACCCTGTCTGCATGTGTGATGGTGCCGAGCTTCTGGCCGCCGGTGCTGATGCGCGTCAGGGTGAAGGGGCCGCAGGGACTGCTGCACATGTCGTGGTGCAGTGGCTGCGGTGACAGGAGCAGTGAGTCCTGGCCGGCTCCCACGAGCCACTGATCGGTGGGAGTCGTGGTGGGGGAGGAGGTTCCATTAAGTGGGAAGGCAGTGATGGCGCCCTTGCCCTCCCCGGCGGGAAAGTAGGCGCGAGCGGTCTCGACGGCGAGGTGATCGTTGGTGAGGGCCTGCGCCAGGATGAAGCCGGAGACCTCCCGGCTGAGGATGGTCTTCCCTGTCCTGGCATCAAGAACGACGACGTAACCGCGTTGCTGGGAGGCCAGTTCCACGGTGCTCGACTGATCGGTGAGCTGCGGCTCGTCCTCCTGCTTCCGAGTCACCTGTAACGCGAGGGAGACGTAGTTCCCATTGGGGCTCACGACCAGCGCGCCGACAGCTGTCGACATCAGTCGCCCTGTCAGATCGTGGTCTGAATAGTCCGGCCACGAGATGCTGCTGTCAGAGGCGTTGGTCAGGCTGATGTCGAGAGCCCACTGAGGTGTGTGCTCTGTGGAGTTGATGCTCGCGACCGTGAGAATGTTGTTTTTCAGGGCTGTTGAAACATGCGTCCCACCGTTGGTGGGGGTGGATGGCGTATCGAGCTCATCGATGTTCTTCAGGGTGCGCGAGGTGATCGCGAGAGACTCGTGAGTGGCTTTTGAGCTGAGAGGTGCGCAGGCGCTCAAGGAAAGCGCCAGGGTAAAGGCGATGACGCACAGTGCCGTCAAGGATCTGGGAAGAGTGTTGGTGACAGGAGGCATGAAAGTGAGTGCGTTTCGAGGGTGCTTGCCCATTATTTCCCTCCCGTGATGCCGTAGATCCTGACGTATTGTGATGCCCCATCTCCTGGAGGTGCGGCGTTCAGAGTGACGAGTGTGACGCCAGGGGTATTCACTGCCGACAGGTAGGAACCGCCGGCGTGCGCGACCGCCAAGTCGTTGAGTTTCGCGTTGGAGGAGTCGTCCGTTCCTGGTGCGTAGAAGGTTGTCCCGGGGGCGATGGGCAGGGACGCGGAGTGGCCGTCAGGGGTGCGGGCGGTGATCTGGCCACCAGGGTTCGTCTCTGTTGCCCGGGAGGTGATACCGACGGCGATACCAGAGATTCCTGCCGACTCTCGAGCGGGTTTCACTGCCTTGCTGTGCGGGTCAAAGACCTGCCCGACCGACGGCACCCCGCCCCAGAACTCTCTGAAGTTAGGAAACCTGTCGGCGTTGTTGGGTGGTGGGTTCGATGGCAGCATCGCCAGCGTTCCTGATGTGTAGGAAGCCATGGCATTGACGCCCAGCGTGACGCCCAGGTCGTAGGTCTGGGTGTCGGCACCTGGCACGCCGGCCAGGCCGTCAAGGTTCGCCGCGTAGGCATGGCCGGTCTCAGTCAGGGTGGTCGCCCGTGACCACGCATTGTTGTCGAAGGAGGCAACCCATCCGTCGATGACCACCACCCGCCCTAGATAGTTCTCGAGCAGGTTGGGAGTGGGAGTGATCTGGTCTGGGTGTGCCTGCGGGATGAGGGACAGATGCAGGTCCTTGCCGGTCTCGATGAGAAAGGACGCATGCCCGGCCGTACCGATATAGGCGCCTGGTCCGAGGGGTGGCACCTGAAGCCCGGCGCTCTGGAAGTCCCAGAGCTTGGTGTCCTTGTCCAGCGAGTAGACGGTTGTGTCATCGAGCAGGGCGCTGTCCGTGAGCTGGAGTGCCCCTCCTGCGCTGACGTGCTCGTGAGTCACTTTGCCGGTGACGGAGTCGAGCACCAGGGAGACGTAAGACTGGACGTCCTGGCGGTCCGGGCTGCCGTCATTCTGTTTCCCGCCGTTAGTGATGAAACCTGGGCCGCTCAGGCGCAGGGCGACATGGCGGTGGTCGGGGCTGGTGATGAGGTAGGTGTCGCCCAAGGATTGCGCGGCACGATTCGAAACCAGCGCGGAGTACACGGCGTCGTCACGCTGGTACGTCCAGCGAACGGAGCCGTCCTTCGGGTTGAGTCCCATGAGGCCGGTCGTGGTGAGGACCACGGGGCCTGCGGCGCCGCCGACGACGTCGAGCATCCCATCGACGTCCTTGCTCCAGGCGGCTTGGGAACCGAGAGCTGAGGGGGCCGACGGCAGCTGGGAGTCGCTGATGGCGGCTGCGGTCGTGTGGTGCACGGGGGCGGCCCCGCGGTAGTGCGGGACCGCAGCAATGCCCGTCAGGACAACAGATGGCAGAAGGATCAGAACGCCTGCAGCAGCAACCGTGCGTCGGCTGAGCGTCACGGGCCTGAGCGTCGGGAGCCAACGGCGCAGGCCACGGCGTCGTTTGGTGGGGGCTGATTCACGAGGGCGACATGCTCGGATCCCCCGGAGAACGGCGTCGCATGTCGCCAACAATCCAGCGGCGGCCAGACCGAGGGCCACGGCCAGCAGCTCGCCGACATGAAAGCCGGCGTTCAGGACCTCACGCCACAGCAGGATGACCCGCCAGACGGCATAGCCCGCACAGCCCGCGATGCCCGCCGGCAGGAGGATGAGGGGGATCTTCGGTGGCTTGGGGGTGCCCACGTTCTGCTCCGCCCACGCACTGAAGCTCTTGGTGCAGATGGCGGCGCAGGCGGCCCAGAGCCCGACGGCGATGAGAACCGGATACTGGCACTGCTTGCGCAGCGGAGTGAACAGGTGGGACAGGCCGATACCCCACAGGAAGTACAGCCCGACGGCGGTGGCCGACGCGAGCAGAAAACCGACCCGAAGCGCCCTCAGGATGCTGGTGAGGCGCTTGGACCATCCGCGACGGTGCTGACGAGCCGGGGTCTCTTCGGCGGCGTCAGTGTCGGCATCGGATGGGGACTCGGCGGCAGGCGGCATGGCGTGGGTCCTTCGGTGTGGGTCGGATGGGCGCTACTTGGTGGAGAACTGCTCGAGGTTCTCGGTGTGGGGGTGGCCGTCGTCGGCGGCGCTGAGCCAGAACTGCGGGGTGGAGGTGGTCTCGCGGTTTTGGCCTTCGCCGGTGGAGGTCTCCCGGGAGACGAGGAGCCCTGCAGCAGTCGGCAACGCGACTTCCTTCACCTCAAGGCCCGCGACGTCGGTGGTGACGCCGGAGTCAAGGTGGACCAGTTCAGTGGGGACGGTCTGAGGAGGGTTTGAGGTGTCCTTCGGGGGCGGTGTGCTGGTGTCCTTGACCCGTCCGACCCATCCGCCCCGATAGACGTCGGTCACTCCGGCGATTGTTCCGACGACGTCGCCGCCCTTGCTCAGGCGGGTGAGCGGCTGAGCGCTGTAATGCCCTCCGCTCATGTTGGACGGCGCCAGCAGCAGGGAGTCCTGGGTGGCCCCGACGAGCCACTTGTCCGTGGGGATCGTGGTCGCCTTGGCCGTCGGCTTGTCCAGGGCGTACGTGGTGATGGTCCCGTGTCCGTTTCCGCCGGGGTAATAGCTCTGGGAGGTCTCCACGGCCAGGGTGTCATTGGTGAGCACCTGGCCCAGGATCAGCCCCTTGACCTCCTCAGTGCGGACAGTCCTTCCGGTCTCGGTCTCGATGACGAGGACATAGGCGCGCTGGTCTGCGATGGTGAAGTCCCTCGTCCTCTTGTTGCCCGGAAGCCTGTCATCGCTCGTCGCGTTGGAGCGGAGGAGAATGAAGGAGGCGTAGTGAGTATTCGGGCTGACAACTGCATAACCACTGGTTGGGGTGAAGAGGAGGTAATCTGCTGCGCCTTGGGGGGTCATCGTCTCGTCAGTGCAGACGCCGGAAATCCTGGGAGTGATTTTCGTGGCCCAGACGATATCGTCCTGGGTGTCATGTTTCACCAGTGCTGAAGGGGCGTCCATGTCGCAGGTGGTGTCGAGATGGAGAGGGCCGCTCTTGGTTGGCAGGGGAGAGACGTAGCCTGGGTAGCTATCGTCAATCTTGATTGCCTTGGCCTCCTCGGCGCTTACGGAACTGAGCACTGGTTTGCCGGACTCATCCGGGGTGCTGTCCGTGAGCTGGCATGCAGTCAGCGAGGTCAGCGTGAGGGTGAGTGCTACCAGTGTGGTGAAGCGACGTCGGGGACGTTGTGAGTAACGACTGTCCCTTACGTGCCAATGTTCGGTGATTCTCATGTTGTTGCGCCCTTCGTGAGACCGAAAAGACGAAAGGTGTGGGGGGATTCATTGTGTTGCGCCGTGGGGTTGAGGATGATGATGTTGGCGCCTGGGGCGTGAAGTGCGGACACCTCTGAGGAATCTTTGAGCGCGATGGCGATATCCTTCATGTCAGGGTTGTACTTGGGTGATCCCGGTGTGTGGAAAATGCTTCCCGGAGGGATGGGGAAGGAGGCCTCCTCGCCCTGGCCCATGGGGGCGACTCGCACTCTTGCCTCGAGACTGTTGGGTGTGCTCGCGGGTGATATTCCAACTGCTCGGATGAGTCCTGAAGATTGGTTCATGGGTAGGATCTTCTGTGTTGAGGGGTCGAAGATTGCTGAGACCGTATGAGGTTCCTCCCAGAAGTTAAAAGAGTGTTCTTTGAAGGTGTTTCGTGCGGACGATGATGGCGTTCCGGGGAGCATGATGACTTTTCCTGTGGTCAGCGATGCGGTGGTGTTGATGCCCACACTTCGTCCCAGGTCATGTCTTTGCTGCTGAGAGTCTTCTTCGGAGAGTAGGGAGTCCAGGGTGACGGCTTGCATCGCCCAGCCCTGGTGGAAGGATCCGTTGGCGCTCGTCGGGGCTCCGTCTCGATAGATGGCTGTCCAACCATCGATGCAGATGGCATTCGGAGTCTCTATCATCAGCGCCGACGGAGGAGAGGTGTGGATCTGATCTGGATCGTCCTGGGAAACAAGGTATAGGCGGCCGTACAGTGCACTATTCTCGTCTTGACTGCCTTCGCTGTCGGCTTCGACGTTGACGATGAAGGTCGAATGTCCCGCTGTCCCCGAGTAGGTCGTTCTTTGGTTGGAGGAGTCGGATTTGTGCTTATCGAAGTCCCACGTCTCGACGCCGCTGTCGATGGCGTAGATCTTGCTTCCGTCCATGATGGCAGAATCGGTGATCTGAAGGGCGCCACCGTCGGATAAATGGTCAATAGCCACCCGTCCGGTGGCGGTGTCCAGGACGATTGTGATCGCCGGCTGGCCGATGCCTCGTCCGTCTCCTGTCTTTCCCGGGCCGGCCAGGCGAAAGGCGACGTAACGACGGTTGGGGCTGACCGCCAGGGTCCGGTGGAGTCTGTCGCCGATGAAGTTGGGGAGGCTACCGAAAATCTCAATGTATGTTGAACCCGGGCGCTCGTAGCTCCACAGGACACTGCCGTCCTCCGGGTTGAGGCCCATGACGCCGTCGGCAGTGTGGATGACGGGGCCGGCGACTCCCGCCGCGATGTCGAGGACATTGTCAATGTCCTTGACCCAGGCTGGCTCGCTGGCCAAGGAAGTGGGATAGGCGGGAAGATTCTTGGCGACTGATGGTGGCGCCAGCTTCTGGACGGCCTCATTGCGTCGGCTCAGCGGGACGGCGGCGGCCCCAGCGAGGATGACGGAGGGGGCCAGCACCAGAGCGGCGCGTGCAAGAGTCCGACGTCGTGGACCCTCGGGGTGCTGAACCGGCCTTCTGGACCGCCGGAGACGTGACCACCGCTTGCTCCGGAACTGCTCCGGAGGCAGTACGGCGGCCCGGAGCATGCGAATGAGAATGTCGGTGATGCTTAGAAGTGCCAGTCCTGCCGTTCCCGCGGCGATGGCGACGAGTTCCCCGGTGTTGATCCCGGTACGGAAGAGCACGGAGGACCACGTTGACAGGCACTCCCACATCATCCAAGCGGTGAATACTGCGATTCCACTCATCGCCAGGACGGCGACCGCCGTGCGTATCACGGCGATGGAGGAGCCGTGGACTGGATCGCGGAACCTTGAGGGCCGAGGGCGCAGGATGACGGTCATGAACCAGAAAGCGGCGATCACGACGGGAGGTACGCCCCAGATGGGGGAGGTGTCAACGCCGCTGGGCCAGGCGAAGAAGAGCACCACGGCGCCGATGACGCTGAGCAGCGCCCCGATTCTCAGTGCTGGCAGGGCGGGCAGGAGATGTTGCGCGATACCCGCGGCCCCCTGCCCTGTCTCCCGCGCTTCGGTGTCAGGGGCCTGACCGGTGGACGTGCTGGAGATGTCAGTCGGCGCCGTGTCGTCATGATCGGCGTCGGCTCGAGAAGTCGCGGGAGGCATGATCTCCATTGTGGTGGGCCGCCCCGGATCGTGCGGCAAAATTCGTGGGGCAGTTTGTCCTGCGCCGCGTGAATACACCGACGCCGTCCCTGCCATCGCGTTCGTACCTTGAGTCTCGCGTTCGTGCCTTGGGCCTCGCGTTCGGGGGTTAAGGGTACGAACGCGAGACCTACCCTACGAACGCGACCAATGGGGCAGGGCGTCAGGCGGAGGCTGAGCCTGCGAAGACGACGATGGACGGGGATCATGGCCTCATGAACTGCTCGCACCATCGTCTGGCCCTCCTGACAACCACCGGTGCCGGCCTCTGTGGAGCGCTGGTGCTGGCCGCCTGTGCCGCCCGTCCACGCGGGGACGACTCGCTCCCGCTGCCCGGCGACGACCTGGTGCCCGAGGCGACCATGATCGAGACCCACCAGATCGACATCGACGCCCCGGTAGCCGCGGTCTGGCCCTGGCTGGTGCAGCTGGGGTACGAGCGCGGCGGCTTCTACAGCTTCGATCTGCTCGAGCGTCTGGCGGGTGTGGGCATCACCAATGCCCGACGCGTCGAGCCGCGGTGGCAGGACCTCGCCGTCGGTGACCGGGTGTATCTGGCCGCCGACGCCGCCCTGACCGTCGCGCGTCTCGAACCCGGGCACTGCCTCGTCCTGTCCTCCGACGGCGGCGCCGCGCCGCCCGGGGCGGGCATGGACTTCGACTTCTCCTGGGCCTTCGTGCTCGACGAGCTTGACGCTCCCCGCTCCGGTCGCTGCCGTTTGCGGATCCGGGAGCGCTACCTACCCCACCGGAGCGCGACGACGGCGGTGGTGTGGGCGGTGCGCCCCGTCGCCAGGTTCATGACCCGGGGGATGATGTGGGGCCTGCGCAGGCGCGCCCAGGGCTGAGTCGACCCGGCTCAAGGCTTACTCACGCCTACCGCGAACAGGGGCATGGCCCAGGCGTCGGCCTGGTTAGCCTTGTCAGCACGTGCTCTCAGCGCCATCTCTCCGCGGCGCTGCGACATCCCTCGCCACCACCGGACGAGCGGTCCTGCACTGAGCGCGTGCCGAGGAGGAATTACTGATGTTTGAACGCTTTACCGACCGCGCCCGTCGCGTCGTCGTGCTCGCGCAGGACGAGGCGCGGGCCCTGAACCACAACTACATCGGCACCGAGCACCTCCTTCTCGGCCTCATTCACGAGGGCGAGGGGGTGGCCGCCAAGGCGCTGGAGTCCATGGATATCTCCCTGGACGCCGTGCGCAGCCAGGTCATTGAGATCATCGGCGAGGGGCAGTCCGCCCCCACCGGTCACATCCCCTTCACGCCGCGCGGCAAGAAGGTCTTCGAGCTCTCCATGCGTGAGGCCCTCCAGCTTGGCCACAACTACATCGGCACCGAGCACCTTCTGCTCGGCCTGCTGCGCGAGGGTGAGGGCGTGGCCGCCCAGGTCCTGACCAACCTCGGCGGGGACCTGTCCAGCGTGCGCCAGACCGTCATGCAGATGCTCTCCGGCTACGAGGGCAAAGAGACCGTCAACGCCGGCGGCCCCTCCAAGGAGGGCACGCCCTCGGGCAGCGCCATCCTGGACCAGTTCGGCCGCAACCTCACCGCCGCCGCCCGCGAGGGCAAGCTGGACCCGGTCATCGGCCGCAAGAAGGAGATGGAGAGGGTCATGCAGGTCCTCTCCCGGCGCACCAAGAACAACCCCGTCCTCATCGGGGAGCCGGGCGTGGGCAAGACCGCCGTCGTCGAGGGCCTGAGTCAGGCCATCGTCCACGGTGACGTCCCCGAGACCCTGCGCGACAAGCAGCTCTACTCCCTGGACATGGGCTCGCTCGTGGCCGGATCGCGCTACCGCGGTGACTTCGAGGAGCGCCTCAAGAAGGTCCTCAAGGAGGTGCGCACCCGCGGCGACATCGTCCTGTTCATCGACGAGATCCACACCCTCGTCGGTGCCGGCGCCGCCGAGGGCGCCGTCGACGCCGCCTCCATCCTCAAGCCCATGCTGGCCCGCGGCGAGCTCCAGACCATCGGGGCCACCACCCTGGACGAGTACCGCAAGATCGAGAAGGACGCCGCCCTGGAGCGCCGCTTCCAGCCGGTGACCGTCGACCAGCCCAGCATCGAGGAGACCATCGGGATCCTCACCGGCCTGCGTGACCGCTACGAGGCCTTCCACCGCATCGTCATCACCGACGAGGCCATCGAGGCCGCTGCCAAGCTCGCCGACCGTTACATCAACGACCGCTTCCTGCCGGACAAGGCCATCGACCTGGTCGACGAGGCCGGCGCCCGCCTGCGCATCCGCCGCATGACCGCCCCGCCCGAGCTGCGCGAGATCGACGAGAAGATCGCCGAGGTCAAGCGGGAGAAGGAGTCGGCCATCGACGACCAGGACTTCGAGCGCGCCGCCTCCCTGCGCGACGACGAGCGTCGCCTGGCCGACGAGCGCGCCGCCAAGGAGAAGGCCTGGAAGTCCGGCGACCTCGACCAGGTCGCCGAGGTCGACGAGGCGCTCATCGCCGAGGTCCTGGCCATGTCCACCGGCATCCCGGTGGTCAAGCTGACCGAGGCCGAGTCCGCCAAGCTCCTCAACATGGAGGCCGAGCTCCACAAGCGCATCATCGGCCAGGACAAGGCCATCGAGGCCCTGTCGAAGTCGATCCGCCGCACCCGTGCCGGCCTGAAGGACCCCAAGCGCCCCGGTGGTTCCTTCATCTTCGCCGGCCCCACGGGCGTCGGAAAGACCGAGCTGGCCAAGGCCCTGGCGGAGTTCCTGTTCGACGACGAGGACGCCCTCATCCAGCTCGACATGTCCGAGTTCGCCGAGAAGCACACGGTCTCGCGGCTCTTCGGCGCCCCTCCCGGCTACGTCGGCTACGACGAGGGCGGCCAGCTCACCGAGAAGGTGCGCCGCCGGCCCTTCTCCGTGGTCCTGTTCGACGAGGTCGAGAAGGCCCACCCGGACATCTTCAACTCCTTGCTGCAGATCCTGGAGGACGGGCACCTCTCTGACGCCCAGGGCCGCGTGGTCGACTTCAAGAACACCGTCATCATCATGACCACCAACCTCGGCTCCAAGGACATCGGCAAGTCGGTGGCCACCGGCTTCCAGTCCACCGAGTCCGGCGCCATGGACTACGAGGAGATGAAGGCCCACGTCAACCGCGAGCTCAAGCAGCAGTTCCGGCCCGAGTTCCTCAACCGCGTCGACGACCTCATCGTCTTCCCGCAGCTGACCAAGGAGGAGGTGCGCCAGATCGTCGACCTCATGATCGCGCGCCTCGACAAGCGCCTGGCCGAGCAGCAGATGACCATCGAGCTGACCGAGGCCGCCAAAGAGCTCCTGGCCGAGCGCGGCTTCGACCCGGTGCTCGGCGCCCGCCCGCTGCGCCGCGCCATCCAGCGCGACATCGAGGACGCCCTGAGCGAGAAGATCCTCTTCGGGGAGATCGAGCGGGGTCAGAAGGTCATCGTCGACGCCGAGGGCGAGTCCATCCTGGGTGAGTTCATCTTCCGCGGCGAGCCCTGGGAGCAGGGCGAGGCCGAGGTCGCCGCACTGCGTGAGGCCGAGGATGCCGCGGCCGGCGGTGGGACAGGGGCCTCCAGCCCGCTGCGCATCTCCTCGACGCCCATCAGTCGTGGCGGCGGCGCCTCACCGGCCGCCGAGCCCGGGCGCTGACCTCACCGGGTCCAGTCCCCTTATCAGTTCCATACGATGGGCCGCAACCTCACTGGGGTTGCGGCCCATCGTCGTCGCTGCACAGCGGGGCCCTCGGTCTGCAAGACGCGTTGGCGTGAACTGCAGGGGCGGCGGTGGGGCCGCCTTGCTCCCGCCTCCATTTTTCCAGGTGACTCCCATGAACTTGGACGCATGAGTGTGCGGGATGCGGTTCGCAGTTATGAATATGCACGGGACTCGGGGTCGGTGTCGCCGCAAAACATGGAAATGAAAATTGAATGAAATCTGAACGAAGCAAGAGAATGTTCTGAGAGTTTGGCCTGACTGTCTCATGTCTGTCCTCTGCCGGATACAGTGGAGTGACGATCCGTCGAAAGTCGTCCCTCTGACATGGTCGATCGGTGTCGTCACCCCGCCTTGTGCGGGGCCGTCTCAAACGTCTTTGCCCCTACTCGTCCTCACTGTCCGTACCTGTCCGCCCTCATTCAGACTGCCGCGACGCTCCTCGATCGCGGCGCCGGAATGTCCGGCTCGGATCGCCCGTGCGTGCTCACGCATTCTTGGTGCCGCTACTCCCATGACCCAACTCAGATACGAACCGCGACATTTCCACCAGCATCGTTTTCCGCGACTGCGGACCGCTAACGCTGCTGTGACCCTGAGCGTCCTCGGCGTGGTGGCGGCGGTACTGCCCTGGATCGGCTGGCCGAAGCAGGTCACTGTCGGTGTCCTGGTCCTCACCGTCCTCATCGGGCTGGGGCTGGTGACGGCGCCGCCCACCCGGGCGCTCAAGCGCGGCGGCATCGCCCCGGGTGCTCGTTGGCACTGGGGTGCGGCGATGCTCCTGGGCATGCCCCCGGCGATCCTGCTGGGTCTGAGCTTCCCCGTCGTGTCCCAGAAGATGGCTGCCAGCACGGTGAGTGGCACGGGCCTGCCGGTCATCGTCCTGAGCGTGTCGGTGGCGGTGCCCTGGCTCAGCCAGATCATCGGCACCCCCGTCTACCGGCTCCTGGGCGACTCCATCGGCCGCGGTCCGCGGGCGGTCCTGGAGCGCTACTGCTCCATCTGGCCGGCACTGTTCCTGTGGGCGCTCCTGCCCACGGCGCTGGAGATCCTCGTCGTGGCCGCCGTGACCGGCTGGAACCCGCGCGTCCTGGGCGTCCACACCGCCCTGCTCCTCCTGCACGTCATCTTCGTGCAGTCACTCATCGTCGCCGACGTCGCCGGACGACGCCGCCTGTGGTCGGTGGGCTGGCTCTGCTACGCCGTCGCGCTCGTTGCCGAGCCCACCTGGTGGTACCTGCCTCCGCTGATGGGAGCCCTCAGCCAGCTCCTGTCCATGGGGCGCTCCCTGGGTAGGATCCTGCGGCCCCGCGGGGTTGCCACCGGCATCCTCGTGCAGGACATGCTCCGCGGCGCGATCCTGGGGGGAGTGCTGTGGTCAGACAAGTTCTTCCTCTTCCTGGGCGCCGGTCGCGACTTCGACGTGGCGCTGGTCTACCTGTGCCTCCAGCCCGCCGTCGTCGCCTACTGCTACTACTTCGCGGTCACCGCGCCGCGGGTCAACACCGAGATCGCCCTGTTCCAGACGGTTCTCAAGCGTGAGGGCATGACCAGCCTGCGTGAGCGCGGGCGCACGCTGCGCCGGCTGCTGGACGCCAGCCTCATCCGCGCCTGCATCGTGGGGGCCGCCGGCGTCATCGTCGTCGTGTGCTCCATGGCGCTCATATCCTCCGAGCAGGTCCCGCTGGTCCTCGAGGTGTGCTTGTCCTCGATCCTGTTCACGGTGCTGACGCTCCTGAGCTACGAGATCGACCACATCGGAGACTCGACCACCGCCCTGCTCCTGTCCGGCATTCACGTGGCGATCGCCGCGGCCCTGCTGCTCAAGGTGGCCGACGCCGCCGCCTACCTGCCGCTGGCCGGTGTCGACCTGGTGCTGTGCGCGCTGGGGCTGCTGCTCTACCGCAAACGGTGGGCCGCACCCGAGTACTCCTTCTTCTGGGGAAAGGCCATGTCCTGGTGAGCTCGTCATCCTCCTTCCGCGCCCGCCTGGAGAGTCTCCCGCTGCGCTACTCGGCTCCCGCCGGCGGCTACGCCCCGATGCCCAGTCCCGACGACGCCCCCGGCATCGGGGACCGGGGCGAGGAGACCGGCCCCAGGATCAAGGTCGGCCCCGACGGCTACGGCGTCGTCGTCACTACTGGCGGCGCCAGTGCCCCGAGCGGCCCCTCGGCCGCCACCCCCTCCGCCGGCTCACCCACCGTCCCGCCCGCTACTGAACCGGCTGCGCAGCCGGCCGCGGCGTCGGCCTCCACTCCTGAGAACCCGGCCGCACCGATCTACGGTGTGGTCCAGGCCCCGGCGCCGGCCGGCTACGGCGTGGTCCAGCCGCGCCCCAAGAGCCCGGAGTCGGCCTCCCCGCAGAGCCCCGACGTCCTGGACTCCCCGATCTTCGGTGCCGTGAGCTCGGCGGCCTCGGGCGCCTCGGCGTCCTCGCCGGTGGAGCCGGCCGCCCCCCGCTCCGCCGCGTCACCGGCTCCCGATGACGTTGAAGCCCCTGACGCCACGGCAGCGTCGGCGCCCTCTGAGCCCTCTGAGCCTTCTGAGCCCCCGGCGCACGACGAGTCCCCGGCCCCCACGGCCATCGCCTGGGAGTCCGTGGCCTCGGCCGCCTCCGACGCCGCCGCCATCCCCCTGTCCCAGCAGACCGCCCAGGAGGAGCCTGAGGACGAGGAGACCCCCGCCGGTGGGAGCGAGCTGCCCCAGCTCCCCGAGGAGCCCGAGCCGGAGACCGATGACCAGGAGCTGCCCGACGGCGTCCCCGAGGACGGCGTGTACGTCGACGTCGACGTCGCCATCGTCATGGAGTCCACCTACCCCTATCTCAAGGGCGGGGTCTCCGCAGTGGTCCACGACATCATCACCGGCAACCCGGACCTCACCTTCGGGATCATCCACATCACCTGGGACTCCCACTCCCCGCGCAAGGACCTCTACGGCATGCCGGACAACATCGCCTGGGTGAAGGTCCTCTACCTGTCCATGGAGGAGCACCAGGAGGACTTCCTGCGCGCCCGCCCGCGCGACCTGCACATGAACCGCCGCCAGCGCCGTGAGCTGTCCCGGCGCATCCTGGGCGCCCTGCTCTCCCTGGCCCAGGACGGCCAGACCGAGCCGCTGTGGGACCTCATCAGCGAGGGCCTGAGCGCCTCACGCCGCTACCCGGTCTGGGCGATCCTGGGCACGCGCGAGTTCATGGAGGCCTACCACGACATGATGCCGGACCTGGGGATGTCGATGACCGACATCTTCTGGTGCCTGCGCGACTTCTTCTCCCTGGCCTACGCGGTCCTGGCCGAGCCGGTCCCGCGCGCCCAGGTCTACCACGCCCACACCACCGGCTACGCCATGCTGCTGGGCGTCAACGCCGCCCGCGAGCACGGCACCAAGGTGCTGCTGACCGAGCACAACCTCTACGTGCGCGACACCGTCAACACCCTCCTGGAACGCAGGCTGGACCTCAACGTCAGGCTCACCGACTACCGCACCTTCGACGTCACCGGCCGCGAGCGCATGTGGATGGCCTGGTGGCTGGAGATGGGGCGCCTGTGCTACCCCTACGCCTACGCCTCCACCTACCTCTACCCGCGGGCCATCACCGAGGCCAATGAGCTCGGCGGAGACTCCGGGCGCGCCATCGTCATCCCCAACGGCATCGTCACCTCGGAGTTCGACGCCTCCTACGCCGCGCGCCTGGCCGCCATCGAGGAGATCAAGAAGGAGGGCGCGGACAAGCACCTGTGGAAGCTGGTGTACATCGCCCGCGTCGTACCCATCAAGGGGCTGCTGGACATGATCGACTCGGTGCGCCTCATGGTGGACCGGGGCCTGAACATCCACCTGGACGTGTGCGGGCCCACCGAGCACATGCCCTCCTACTTCGAGCAGTGCCTGACCCGCATCGTCGAGCAGGGCCTGGAGAGCGTCATCACCATCCGCGGCACCGTCAAGGTCCGTGAGCTCCTGCCCGAGTTCGACCTGTTCGTCCTGCCCAGCTACAACGAGGGCCTGCCGGTCGTCTCCCTGGAGACCATGGGGGCCGGCATCCCCACAGTGAGCACCGATGTCGGCGCCGTGCGCTCCGTCGTCGAGGACATGATCGTCACCGACGACGGACAGACCTGGGACCCCTGCGGCATCATCATCGAACCAGGTGACCCCGCCGTCATGGCGGACAAGGTCCAGGAGGTCATCAGCGACGTCGACCTCTACGAGCGCCTCAGCCTCAACGCCCGCGGCCGTGTGGAGGCGGCCTACGACCTGGTCAAGGTCAACGCCTCCTACAACAAGATCTACCGTCAGGGCGGCGCCGGTGAGCAGGCCGGCGCCCGCGCCGACCGAGGAGGAGCATGAGGAGCAGCACCGGCGGCGTCGGCGCCTGGATCCGCTACGGCAACCCGCTTGAGCCCGGGGAGCTGGACTTCGCGATCGCCCACTACCGGGCGGCGATCCTCCAGCCCTGGGAGACCGAGGCGGCCGCCCGCCTCAAGGAGGCGCGACCGGACATGACGGTTCTGGCCTACCGGTGCCTGTCCTCCACACGGGACTTCGAGCCGGACTCCATGCGCGCCTCCGGGCTGTCCTACCGCGAGGCCCTCCGCCGCGGTTGGCTCGCCAGGCGTGACAACGGCGACCTGGTCGAGTGGAACACCTACCCCGGCCACTTCCAGGCCCGCGTGTGGGACCCCGACTACCGCGCCCGCTGGGTGGAGGAGGTCTGCCAGGCCACCGCTGAGACCGCCTTCGACGGCGTCATGGCGGACAACGACGTCTTCGACGACTACTACGGACTGGACCTCCCCCTGGACGGAATCGCCGACACCGCCGCCCTGCGCGCCGAGCTGAACATCTTCGTGGACCAGGCCGGTGCCGGCCTTAACGCCGTGGGCAAGATCCTCATCCCGAACGTGGCCGAGGCCCGCCGGGAACCCGGCCGCTGGGAGCGCCACTCGGCCTGGGGTGGTGGCTTCGACGAGTGCTGGCTGGGCTGGGGGGATGACAACCTCTTCGATGAGGCTACTGCCCTGGCCCAGATCCATGAGCTGCGCGGGCCGGGCCTGTCCATCGTGCGCACCCCCGACGGTGGGGGAGGCGCCTCCGCGTCCGGCTCCCGCCGCTTCCCGGGCCTCTACGGGCTGGCGGCCTTCTGGGTCTTCGGGGCGGGGGAGGGCGCCTACACGGCCACCGGCCACGACGACTACTCGCGCACTGCCTGGTTCCCCGCCCTGGACGCCGACCTGGGGCGCCCGCTGGGACGGCCCCGGAGGGCCTCGGGCGCCTGGGTGCGTGAGTTCGAGGGCGGCCTGGCCGCCGTCGTGCTCAGCGGGGAGGGGAAGGCGACGCTAGACCTGCCCGCCGGCCTGGTCCTGCCCGGCCCCACCGGGGCGCCCGACGGCGAGCCCCTGTCCACCCGCATCACCCTGCCGGGACACACCGGCCTGCTGGCGCTGCGCCCCTAAGCCCCGGGGCCGGCCGGCGATCCGGACGGCAGGGCGCTGGGATCTGAGATGCCCTTGGCTGCGGGCAGTGGGATGATCGCTCTGCGTGCCTGAGGCGCGCTCGGATTCGGCTCGCGCGAGACTCATTAGGGACTAAGGTCTTGTCAAACGTCGGCCAGGTCGGGGAGATCATGGTGCTGCTTGCTCCCCTGAGAATCCCGCCGTCCCGTACAGCGTCCTCTCAGGCTTGAAGCGCGGCGTCCGCTTCGGGCGGTGCCGGTCACCCGCAGGGCTCAGGACAAGGACGACCTATGGCACAGATCTCCCAGAACGGCGCGGTGGATCTCGCGCACAAGCCCATGATGAGTACGGGCCAGATCCTGCTGATGAACGTCGGTTTCTTCGGCATCCAGTACTCCTTCGGCATGCAGCAGAACATCATGTCGCCCATTTACCAGTTCCTCGGGGCCTCCCCCGACGAGCTGCCCATCCTCAACCTGGCCGGACCCGTCACCGGCCTGCTCATCCAGCCCCTCATCGGGGCGCTGTCGGACCGGACCTGGAGCGACAAGTGGGGCCGCCGTAAGCCCTTCTTCCTCATCGGCGCCGCCGGCTGCTCCATCTTCCTGTTCCTCATGCCCTTCGTGACCGCCGTGTGGATGGCGGTCCTGTGCCTGTGGCTGCTCGACGCCTCGAACAACACGGCCATGGAGCCCTACCGCGCCTTCATCGCCGACCGCGTGCCCGACAAGCAGCTCGCCAAGGGCTTCCTCGCCCAGTCCCTGTTCATCGGCGCCGGCTCGGCCCTGGCCGGCGGCACCCTCGCCGTCCTGGAGAAGATCCTGAAGGGCGCCACCGCCGCGGGCATCCCCTACTGGGTGTTCGGGGCCTTCATGGTGGGCTCGGTGTGCTCCATCGGCTCGGTGCTCATCTCGGTGCTCTCCACCAAGGAGCTGCCGCCCACGCCGGAGGACCTCGCCGAGCTCGAGCGCAAGAAGAGGGAGGAGGGCCCCTTCGGCTTCCTCAAGGACGTCGGCGTCGCCATTGTCGAGATGCCCCGCGGCCTGAAGAAGATGGCCCTCGTCTACCTCTTCCAGTGGTACGCCATGAACGTCTTCTGGCAGTACCTCGGGCTCATGTGCGCCATCGCCTACTTCGGCGTCGACGTCAATCAGAAGGGCTACGCCGAGACCGATGCCTTCAGTGACGCCTCGGGCTTCGCCACCGGCCTCATGGTCGTCTACTACATCGCCTGCACGATCGTGGCCCTCTTCCTGGCGCGGCTGGCCAACAAGGTCGGCCCCAAGCACGTCCACACCGCGGCCCTCTTCCTGGCCGCCATCTGCCTCTACCTGCTGACCCACATCGGCGGCCCCGACAACACGACGGTCCTCTACCTGCCGATGATCGGCATTGGTGTGGCCTGGGCCTCAATCGTGGGCATACCCTACGTT
Source organism: Actinomyces acetigenes (assembly GCF_031296635.1). Lineage (NCBI taxonomy): Bacteria > Bacillati > Actinomycetota > Actinomycetes > Actinomycetales > Actinomycetaceae > Actinomyces > Actinomyces acetigenes. The sequence continues at coordinate 54,482 of NZ_JASPFC010000003.1, read as the reverse complement.
ATGGCCACCGAGATGATCCGCAAGGAGCGCCGGGGCGTCTACATGGGCGTCATCAACATGATGATCGTCGTCCCCCAGCTCCTTCAGACCCTCACCTTCGGCTTCATCTACAAGAACCTGCTCGGCAACCACCCTGTCAACGCCCTGCTCTTCGTCGCAGTCTTCCTCGTCATCGCCGGCCTGCTCATCGAGTGGATCGACACCGACAAGGACGCCGACCCGAGGGTGCGCGCCGCCGCCATCGCCGCCACCGAGACTGCCGTCGCCTGATCGGGCGCATATGCGCCACATGAAAGGATGACACTTGTGACCTACAACACCATTGTTGCCGCAGTCGGCAATCTTGAGGAGAACACCCACGTCATCGATCGCGCCTGTGAGATGGCGCGACTGTGTGACGCCACCCTTCTCCTCGTGGCCGGCTACGACCCCGTCTCGCCCCGGGACAAGGCCCGCGTCGCCGACACCGCGCAGGTCGCCGATGTGCGGGTCGCCGAGACCCAGCTCACCGAGGACGAGGCCTACGCCGTCGTCGAGAAAGCGCGCGACATCGCAGTCGAGCGCGGCGTCGGCCTCGCCCAGGGCGTCGTCGTCGAGGGAACGGCGGCCTCCGCTGTAACTCTTGTCACGCTGGAGGCCGAGGCGGACCTCGTCGTCGTCGGCTCCAAGGGCGTGGACTCCCTGCTCGGTCGCATTTTCGGCGCCGTCTCCGTCCAGGTGCTGCGCAAGTCCAAGTGCGACGTCCTCGTCGTCGTGCCATAGCTGTGCCGTAGATCCCTTCGGATTCTCCTCAGGTTCTCTCCAGGCGGCTTCCATTGCATCCATCGCGATGGGCGTCCACCGGGCCCGCGTGCGGGTGGTGGGCGCCCGTCGCGCCGCCTTCACCGCCGCCACCGACATCCCGGTCTACTTCGCCGACCCCCACAGCCCCTGGCAGCGCCCCACCAACGAGAACACCAACCGCCTGATCCGCGAGTACCTCCCCAAGGGCACCAGCTTCACCGATGTCACCGACACCCAGGTCCAAGACATCCAGGACCGCCTCAACCGCCGACCCCGCATCGTCTTGAACGGACAGACCCCAACTGAGAAACTCAACGACATCATCAACGGTGCAAACACCACCTGACCCCACCGTCGATCTCGTCGTCGATCTCGTCCGAAAACGTCTATCTCGACGGGGCGCGGCGCGCTGGCGCCGATGAGTGCTGATCGAGTGGTATGAGCACTGATGAGTTTGGCCTAGGACTGAAGTCACACTAGAGTGCGGTGAGGTACGACGCGTCGCCGCGTCACGCCTGCATCAGGACGATCTGAGGCAGAGCCGAGAACGACCCGAATCAGAAAGGGGCATCGATGCCCAAGTACGTGTACCGCTTCAGCGAGGGTGACAAGGACCAGAAGGATCTCCTGGGAGGCAAGGGAGCGAACCTGGCGGAGATGACCCGCCTGGGCCTGCCCGTTCCCCCCGGCTTCACCATCACCACCGACGCCTGTCGCGCCTACCTGGCCAGCGGCGAGGTCCCCGAGGAGCTCTCGGTCCAGGTCACCACCGCTCTGCGTGGAGTCGAGGAGGAGCTGGGGCGCGAGCTCGGCGCCGCCGAGGACCCCCTGCTCGTCTCGGTGCGAAGCGGCGCCAAGTTCTCCATGCCCGGCATGATGGAGACCGTCCTCAACATCGGCCTCAACGACGTCTCCGTCAAGGGCCTGGCCGCCGCCAGCTCCGACGAGCGCTTCGCCTGGGACTCCTACCGCCGCCTCATCCAGATGTTCGGCAAGACCGTCCTGGACATCGACGGTGACCACTTCTCCGACGCCCTGGACGCCAAGAAGGACGCACGGGGCGTCTCCATGGACTATGAGCTCCCCGTGGACGCCCTCCAGGAGCTGGTGGAGGAGTACAAGGCCATCGTCAAGGAGCACGCGGGCATCGACTTCCCGCAGGACCCCCGCTCCCAGCTGGACATGGCCACCGAGGCCGTCTTCCGCTCCTGGAACACCGAGCGCGCCCACATCTACCGCCGCCGCGAGAAAATCCCCCACGACCTGGGCACCGCGGTCAACGTATGCACCATGGTGTTCGGCAACATGGGGGAGACCTCCGGCACCGGCGTGTGCTTCACCCGCGACCCCTCCACCGGGCGCACCGGCGTCTACGGCGACTACCTGGTCAACGCCCAGGGCGAGGACGTCGTCGCCGGCATCCGCAACACCCTGTCCCTGGCCGACCTCGAGCGCCTGGACAAGGCCTCCTACGACGAGCTGCGCTCCATCATGCACCGCCTGGAGACCCACTACCGCGACCTGTGCGACATCGAGTTCACCATCGAGCGCGGCAAGCTGTGGATGCTCCAGACCCGCGTGGGCAAGCGCACCGCCGCGGCCGCCTTCCGCGTGGCCACCCAGCTCGTCGACGAGAAGCTCATCACCATGGACGAGGCCCTCACGCGCGTCTCCGGCGAGCAGCTCACCCAGCTGATGTTCCCCCAGTTCGACGACGACTCCAGCCGCGACCTGCTCACCCGCGCCATGCCCGCCTCCCCGGGCGCCGCCGTGGGCTACATCGCCTTCGACAACGACGAGGCCGTCTCGCGCTCCCAGAAGGGCGACTCCGTCATCCTCGTGCGCCGCGAGACCAACCCCGACGACCTGCCCGGCATGGTCGCGGCCGCCGGCGTGCTCACGGCCCGCGGCGGCAAGACCAGCCACGCCGCCGTCGTCGCCCGCGGCATGGGCAAGACCTGCGTGTGTGGCGCCGAGGCCCTCGAGGTCGACGCCGCCGCCAAGACCCTGCGCATCGCAGGGCGCGAGGAGGTCCTCACCAGTGAGGACGTCATCGCCATCGACGGCACCACCGGCGAGGTCTTCCTCGGCGAGGTCGGCGTCGTCGACTCCCCGGTCATGACCTACCTGCGACGCGGCCTGGACGAGGCTCTCAACGCGGCCGGCGACGACGACACCCGCGAGCTCGTCACCGCCGTGGACCGCCTCATGGTCCACGCCGACGAGGTCCGCCGCCTCCAGGTGCGCGCCAACGCCGACACCCCCGACGACGCCCGCCACGCCATCCACCGCGGCGCCCAGGGCGTGGGCCTGTGCCGCACCGAGCACATGTTCCTGGGCGAGCGCAAGCAGCTCGTCCAGAACCTCATCCTGGCCTCCACCGACGCCGAGCGCGAGGCCGCCCTGGCCGCCCTCCTGCCGCTGCAGAAGGGCGACTTCATCCAGATGTTCGAGACGATGAACGGCAAGCCCATGACGGTGCGCCTCATCGACCCGCCGCTGCACGAGTTCCTGCCGGACCTGACTGAGCTGAGCATCAAGGTGGCCGTCGACCGTGAGCGCGGCGAGCTGGACCCGGCCGACGAGGAGCTCCTGGCCGTGGTGCGCAAGAGCCACGAGGCCAACCCGATGCTCGGCCTGCGTGGGGTCCGCCTGCTGCTGACCATGCCGGGACTCATCGAGCTCCAGGTGCGCGCCATCGCCGAGGCCGCCGTCGAGCGCCTCAAGGCCGGCGGCGACCCGCACCCCGAGATCATGATCCCGCTCATCGGGTCGGTGCGTGAGCTCCAGCTGGCGCGCGAGCGCGTGGAGCACGTGCTGCAGGAGGTCTCCCAGGCCTCCGGCTACGCGCTCGACTTCCCGGTGGGCTGCATGATCGAGCTGCCGCGCGCGGCCGTCACCGCCGCCCACATCGCCGAGGAGGCCGACTTCTTCTCCTTCGGCACCAACGACCTGACCCAGACCACGTGGGGCTTCTCGCGCGACGACGTCGAGGGCTCCTTCGTGGGCCGCTACATCGACGACGGCATCTTCGGGGTCTCCCCCTTCGAGACCGTCGACGTCGACGGCGTGGGCGGCATGGTGCGCCTGGGTGTCGAGGGCGGCCGGTCCACCAAGCCGACGATGAAGATGGGCGTGTGCGGTGAGCACGGCGGGGACCCCGAGTCCATCGGCTTCTTCCACCGGGTGGGTCTGGACTACGTCTCCTGCTCGCCCTTCCGGGTGCCGGTGGCCCGCCTGGAGGCCGGGCGCGCCGCCGTTAAGGACAAGGCTGAGTAGCCGGGTAACCGGGTAGCGAGGTCCGCGGACCAACAGCGTTGTGGGGGCCGGGCTGGGATCAGGAGGCCGGCGACGGCGAGGCGATACCCAGGCGCCCGCCCAGCCAGTCGACCTGGTCGGCCAGCGCCGGCCCCCACACGGCCCAGGTGTGGGCGCCGTCGTACTGGCGGGTGCTCACGGTCATTCCGGACTTCGTGGCGGCCTCGGTCAGGACGGGCACGGCCCCGCGGTAGCCCTTGTCCTGGCGGCCCACCGACAAGATGCCGGCGATGCCGTCGTAGCGGCCGGGTGGGGCGGCGGACATCAGGGAGATCGGATCGTTGGCCTCGTAGGCGGCACGGTCCCCGCCGAAGCCCTCGGAGATGGTGCGCTCCACGCTGCCCAGCGTGGGGTGCTCCTCGGCACTGATAGCCAGGAAGGTGCGGTAGACGCCCGGTGAGCGGGTGACGACCTGCATCGCGCAGGTGCCTCCGTTGGACAGGCCTGCCACCGCCCAGTGGGCGGGGTCGTCGTCGACCTGCAGGTTCGCCCTGATCCAGGCCGGGACGTCCTTCTCCAGGTAGGTGGCCACCTTGCCGCCGGCCTCGGTGTCGGAGCACAGGGGATTGGCGTACGGGCTGCCCAGGAGGTCGGCGACGACGACCACCGGGGCCAGGCCGTGGTGGTTGGCCGCGTAGGCGTCCATCGTGTCCTTCAGGTTCCCCAGCTCGAACCAGTCCGACGGGCTTCCCGGCTGCCCGGTGAGCAGGACGAGGACTGGCAGGGCCGGGCGCTGTGAGCTCAGGTAGGCCGGCGGCAGGTAGATGAAGGCCCCTCGCGGCGTGAAGCCCTTCGTCCCGGACTGGTCGCCGGCCGGGATGTCGGCGGTGACCGCCTCACCGCGGGCGGGCATGTCCGACGGCGGCCTCCAGGTCTCCTCCAGCGTCCCGCGGCCGCGCACGGGTGCCGGCGACTGGGCCGCGGCGCCCTGCAGACGGTTGAGTGGTGTGGTCGCCACCCCGTAGCCCAGGACCGATGCCAGGGTCGGGTAGGAGGCGAAGAAGGCGTTGATCGCCAGCAGCGAGGAGGCCACCACGGCTACGAGGCTGGAGGCGGACTCCGTGGCGCGTACCAGGCGGCGGTTGCGTGAATGCACCGCCTGGTGACGCCCCTCGGTGCGGTTACCGGTGACCAGCTGGGCGATAACGAGACCGATGACTCCCACCCAGGTCCACACGAACCAGCCGACGCCGTCGGCGATGGGATGCCAGATGACGTCCACGACCAGCCAGGAGGTCACCGCGCTGGCCGCTGCGGCGCCGGGTACGACGAGCTGGCGAGACCAGGGCAGGTAGCGGGTGCGCCGCCACCACAGCCAGGCGATGACTACCGCGGCAACGACCGCGCAGGCCGCCCCCAGCCAGGGCTGGAGGATGTGGACGGCCTTGAGAGCGCCCACGACGCCGCCCGAGGCCTGCACGTCAGCGGTGCTGCCGGCAGTGTTGACGGCAGTGGCGGCGTCGGCGGTGGGCGCACCAGCACCGCCGACCTCAGTCACGGTTCATCAGCACCTGGGCGAAGCGCGCCGTCTGAGAGGGCTTGAGACCGGGCAGGTAGGCCCGGGCGATGGCGATGCCCACAGTGGGCAGGTCCACCAGATCGGGAACCGCCAGGTACATGGGCACTGAGCGCGGCTTGAACTTGCGCTTGTAGGCGTGCAGGGAGCTGAATCCGTAGGCCGGCTCCAGCACGGAGGCCAGCAGGTTCAGGAGCGGGTCGAAGCGTGAGGAGGATCCTCCGTCGGCTGGTGCGGAGCGGGACAGCGGCGCCCCGGACAGGGACAGGATCTCCAGGCCCTCGGCCTGAGCGTCCTGGGCGGCGCGCCCGATGAGGTACTCCATGACGGGGCGGAAACCACCCTCGCGGCGTCGCATGAAGTCCAGGGTCAGGCCGATGACGCGCCCGTCGCGGTAGACCGGCAGCCAGGAGGTGACGCCCTGGACGGTGCCGTCGGCGTCAATGGCCAGCAGCAGGCGAGTCTCGGCGTCGTCAAGCTCGGCCAGGCCACCCAGGGTGAAGCCCATCTCCGGCAACGGCTTGTCACTGGCCCAGGCCTGGGAGATGGCCCGGATCTGGTCGCGCCGGCCGGCCGGGCAGTCGCGGAAAGTGGTCCACACCGCCTCAACGCCCTCCTTGTTGGCGTGGTTGAAGGCAGTGCGCACGTCCTGGTAGGCCTTGCCACGGAAGGCCAGGTCCGGCAGGTCCAGGACGGCCTCCTCGGCCACCTGCAGGATCGTCCAGCCCATGGCGCGAGCGGCCTCCATCGCCGGGGCGTGCACCGTGTACAGGGCCGGGATGAGTCCGGCGTCGGTGGCGAAGTCGGCGAAGTCGCGCACCGCCTGGGCCACGTCGGCGTCGTCGGCGGCGGGGTCCCCGACCGTCAGGGCGACGTCGCGGCTGGGCCGGTAGGAGAAACCGGCCGTGCCCGCCTCATTGACCCAGGCCTCGTTGCCCTGCCAGGTGAGCATCCACCCCAGGGTCCCGGCGCCGCGGCTGCGCACCAGGTCGACGAGCTCCTCGCGGTCGGAGACCCGGGTGCGGGCGGGAGCGGACTGGGCCAGCCACACCCACAGGATCGTCAGGAGCCACACCAGGACCGGCACCCACGCGGTGAGTAGGTAGGCCAGGGGCGTCAGGGGCGCGACGATCAGGCTCATGATGCCGCCGGTGCTGATGGGCAGCAGGTAGGACACGTAGGTCTCCAGCAGGGCGGGCCAGGTCGCGTAGGGGGAGAAGTCATGAGACATGAGCAGGCCCCCGGCGACGGTCAGGACCGCCCCACCCAGGAGGGTCAGGATCCAGGCGACGACGGCGCGGCGGATGACGCCCGGGCGCGACCCCAGGGTGAAGCGCCTCCTGGTCCACACCACCAGGCTGATGACCACGATGTTGAGCAGCAGCGGCACCAGCAGGTGCCCCGAGCGCAGCCAGCTGTGCAGGAGCTGGGTCGTGGTAGGACCGGACTCGGGCAGCTGCTCGCCGATCTTCTCCACCAGGGCGAACAGGGCCGCGCACACTCCCAGGAAAAACTGCAGGGCGATGGTGCCGTAGGCCGCTGATCGACGCCCGCGGCGCAGGCCGTCGGCCAGGACCAGCTGCAGGAGCGCCGGCATGCACATCAGGAGCTGCTCGACGGGGTAGATGACGGCGTCCTTGGGCAGGATGGCGGGGGTCAGCCCGTAGCGGGCGTCGGCCAAGGGGCCGGCGGCGTTACTCACTACCGCCAGGGCGCAGCTCACGGCCCAGCAGGCCACCAGGAAGGCCACGAGCTCGCGCTCCGCACGTCGGGGCAGCTCCTGGGAGGGGGCCGTCTGCTGCCCGCGTTCCAGGACGATTCCCATGATGAGGCCGATGACGCCGGCTCCCAGACGGGCCAGCGCGCCCACGGTTCCGGTCACGGCGGCCGAGACGACGAGAACGGCGAAGGTCACCAGGCGCGTGCGCCGTCGCCAGGACGGGCGCATGACGCTGGTGGAGGCCGCCACCAGGCCGGCAGTGGGCAGGCTGATGCCCTGGATCGGGGGGTGGACGAGGTAGGGGGACCAGGCCTCCCACACGCGGCCGATAAGGGGGTAGAGCGCCTGGGCCAGGACGATGCCCCCGGCGCAGGAGACGGCGGCGGTGGCCAGCCACCGCCGCGTGCCCAGGAGTCGCTCCAGCAGCACGCCGACGGACAGCAGCATGAGGCTTCCGGTCACCGGCAGCAGGTGGCCGGGGACCGCCCAGGCGGTCAGCAGGGTCCACACCCGCTGGGGCTGGTCAATGTAGGCGGACAGGGCGATCTGCCCTCGGGGCCCCCAGGGCAGCAGGGCGATGCTGATGACCAGGGTCAGCACGGCGCAGGTGGCCGCGGCCGGCGCCGGGGCCAGCCAGGTGCGCGTGGCCTGCCAGGCTCGGTGCGCGTAGGCGCTCAGGTGCGAGGGCCGCGATGCGGGGGCCGCTGGCGAGGACGACGGCGATGGGGCAAAGGAGGGCGCCGGGGAGGGCGCGAGCTCGGGTGCGTCCGGGGGAGTCGTGGTGGACGAGTCCGACGGCATGAACGCTCCTCAGGCGGTAGGTGATGGGAGGCTAGTGGTGCGAAAGGGGTGGAGGGGCTCCCCGTCGGGAGCCGACCAGCCGACATTCTTATCCACTTCCCGGCCATCCTCATCCACCTCGAGGCGGATGCGACCATGAGACCGGTCTCTCCAAGATTCAGGGACAACCCTAGGAGATAACCTCGATCTAGGTGTGCTGCCGCAGTTTTCTCACTGTGCGCGGACTGATGTGATGGGGTGGCGGCCCACTGCTCGTTGCCGTCATGAGATAGTCTGCCGTGTGCTGGCGGTCGTGACAGGATGGCTGGGTACTGTGTTCGTGGGTGACTCGACTGTGAGCTGTCCACGTGCGTGCTCACCTGTGCTGGGGGCCATCGCGGAGCAGGACGACGAGGAAAGGCGGCCCCATCCATGGCCATGTACGAGCTCGACGGCAACCACCTCCTGCCCGTGCGCCTGGGTCGCTCCGCTGACGCCATCACCCTGTCTCACAGTCTGGTCGCCATCCAGCGTCAGATCGTCGACGTCCTGCGTCGTCCGCTCTTCCCCCTGTCATGGGAGGAGCTCGAGACCGGAGCGAGCCTGACCGCCCTGGACGCCACCGGGCAGGTCGTCGTCGTCGAGGTCCTGGAGAGAATCGACTCCACGGGGCTGCTGGCCGCCATGTCGCGCCTGACCCAGGCCGCCACCGCGGGCCGCCGCGAGATCGCCAGCAGGTACGCCGGCGGGCTGGGGGCCTTCAGCCAGGACTGGAACGAGTTCCGCGAGGCAATGCCCGCCCAGGCCGAGGCCGGACCGCGGCTGACGATCCTGAGCGCCTCCCTGGAGCCTGACGTCGTCGGAGGGCTGGGAGTACTGGCCTCCTCCGGGCTGGAGATCCACGAGGTGGACGTGCGCATCGTGGACGAGTCTCGCATCGTCGTCGTGGTGGAGAAGATCTCCGGGCTGGATGTGGCCGCCGGGGGACCGCTGCTCGTGGCCCGTGCGCCCCGCCCGGCCCTGGCCGGTTCCGCCTCCGCCGGTTCGAGTGGCTCGCGGGCCGTTGACGCCACTGAGCAGGCCGAGCACATGAGCCCGGTCACCGGCCCCATCGAGATCGTCATCCCCACCGAGCCGGCGCACGGCCCCGACGCTGAGGGCGCTGATGACACCGGCGCCGCCATTCCGGCGGGAGCCTTCGCCGCAACGGGTGCTGCCGACGCGCTCTCCGAGCTGTTCGAGCCGGTGGCCGTCACCGCCGAGCAGCCCCAGGTACATGCCCCCTCCGCCCAGGGCGGGGACGAGGCCCAGCCCGAGGATTCCGCCGAGGCCGACGCCGTCCAGCCTGCCGGACAGGCCGCGCCCGAACCGGATGAAGACGCCGCCGAGCCCCCTGCCGACGACGCCCACGTCTCCACCCCCGCGCAGGACCCGACCCAGGACGCCGCTGACGCCGCCCCCGATGACACCACGACCGATGCCGTCCGCGGTGCCGAGGCCGAGCACGAGGCCACGGCGAGCCGGCCCGAGCCGGGCCCGGAGAGCTCCGAGGATGCTCCTCAGGCTCCCGCCGCGTCCGAGCCCGCGGACCGCCCCGGCGACCCCGACCACGACCCCGGCGACGAGCCCTCTGCCGACGACGTCGGCCACCCGGGCCACCCCGACTCCACCGATGACCCCAGCGCCGGGCAGCGGGCCATCGCCGCCCTGGCCGGAGGCGTGGACATCCTCGGCGGGAGCAGCCTGTCCGGGGGGAGCGGCTCAGCGGCGTCGGCCGGCTCGGCGCCTTCTTCCGTTCCGCTCGCCGCCGATGAGACGCGCGATACCGCAGGAGCCCCGCAGATCGGCGATGCCCCGAGCCAGCCCGGTTCGCGCACCCGCATGGGGCGGCGCTCGCGGGCGGCGCGCTCTCAGGCGGAGGCCTCCTCGGCTGCGCCGGCCGCGCAGTTAGACGCCTCGCGCGTCTCCTCCGGCGGCGGGCACTCGGTGCGGGCCGCGCAGGCCTGGTCCACCGTCGCCCCCAGCGAGTCCCGCCCGGAGGCGCCCACCGGCGCGGTGCCGCTTGTGTCCTGGGAGCCGCTGCGCGGGTCGGCCGATGCGCTTGACCCGGTGGCCGAGGCGCTGGGCGGGGATCCCTCGAAGTCCCTCCAGGTCCAGGAGACCGCGGAGCTGGCGGCCGTGGCGGCCTCGTTGGGCGAACCGACCCAGCTCGTCTGGCAGCGGCTGCGTCGAGGCATCTACCACGAGGCGATCCTGTCGGTGGAGGGCGTCATCACCCTGTCCGACGGGCGCTCCTTCACCGACCCGACGTCGGCCGCCAACGCCGCCCAGGCAGTCACCGACGCCGACGGCTGGCGCGTGTGGCGCGTGGGGGTGCACGGCCCTCACCTGGGGGACCTGCGCGACAACCTGGCCGACCGCAGCTTCTGAGGCCCTTGGCCTGGGCCGCTGGCCGTCGTCGGACCGGGTCAGCGCAGCACGTAGGCGGACATCCAGCGGCGCAGGGCGGAGAAGACCTGCTCACGCACGGGCGGCTCGGACAGGGTGAGGTCGTGGACCCCGCCGGGGAAACGGGCGATGGTCACCAGCTTGCCGAGCATGACGGCGCGGCGGGCGGTGGCGTCGGCGTCGATGATCGTGTCCGCGCTCCTGGACTCCGGCATCCACGTCACTCCGAGCCGGGTGGAGGCCGCGCCCATGGACAGCACCGGGCAGCGGATATCCAGGCCCTGGGCGACGCGGTTGTGACCTTCCATGACGGCCTGGAGCCAGCCGACACGCACGGGCGCGGAGGGTTTGATCGACCAGGCGGGGTTGATGTTCCAGCCGGTCACGTAGGGGTCGTCGGCCCAGGCGGGATCGGGCAGCTCGCCGTCGCGCTCGGGGACCCAGCCGTCGGTGATGGAGAAGACGCGCGCCGGGTCGACCCAGCCGTCCAGGATCGACATGTGCGGGTCGCGCAGCGCCAGGGTGCGCAGCACCGGATCGCCGACGGTGCGCACGAGCTCGGAGCCCTGGAGTGAGAGCCAGGCGGAGTTGAGGACCAGGGCGCGCAGGGCCCCCGGGTGGCGGTCGGCCCACAGGGAGGCGATGAGTCCGCCGGTGGAGTGACCCGACAGGACGACCTCGGTCTCCCAGCCCTGGTCGGTGCGAATGGCGGACAGGGCCAGGCCCAGGTCCTCGTCGTAGTCGGTCAGCGAGGTGCACCAGCCCAGCATCTGGCCCTCGCGCCAGGAACGGCCGTAGCGGCGCAGGTCCAGGGCGTAGAAGGCCCCGCCCAGGCGGGAGATCTCGCGGGCCAGGTGGGTCTGGAAGAAGTAGTCGTTCCAGCCGTGCAGGTAGAGGTAGATGAAGGTGGGGGTGGTGGGGGTGCCCGGCAGGGCGCCGGGGTCGAGGGCCGGCAGGTGGCGCACCAGGGTGGCGACGGCGCCGTCGTCCTCGTCGTCGGGCAGCAGCTCCAGGGTGCGGGCCTCGAAGCCCGGGCCCAGGAAGTCCGGCCCCCAGGCGTCCGCCGGTGCGTGCTCGGTCGTTGCGTTCACGACCCCATGATGGCACCGCTCTCCGGACGGGGGCTCCACGACGCCTCTCTCACTCACCAACCAAAACTTCACAATCGACCCGGAGCCGCGTCGTTTCTGAAGTTTCTGTCGAAGTGAGGTGGGTGGGGTGTATCTGCGGCGGCATCAGTGGTGGGAGGGCTCCTCGGCGGACCGCTGACGAAACGGGTCTCAGCATCGACCCTGACGACCGCCTTCGGCATCCTCCTCCCGGGCGTCTGCGCCGTGACCGCCTACGACCTCCTGACCGCCTGAACGAGTTGTTGGCGCTGCCGGGATGTTTGAGCCGCCTGGGGTCTTTGAGATTCTGTCACGTCGATGGGCAGATTTCCTCCGACAGCCTCCAGGTATCGCCGGATGGTGCTGCTCTTCAAGTCCTCAAATTCGCCGCACTCGATTTTTGATATCTGACGCTGTCTGACGCCGATTCGATCTGCTAACTGTGCCTGAGTGAGGCCAGCCTGCTTGCGCAGTTCGCGCAAACGATATGCGCGGATCTTGGCAAGCATCCGCTTCTTATGGGCGTCAACCTGTTCTCTGTCTACCGGATGTACTTCCAAGAACTCTGCAATCGTCATGGGCATGGTGTCTACTCTCCTCTCAGGTTTTGTAAGTGCTTGTCGAACAAATCGTCGGCTATGGGTATGTTCCGCTTGTACCAACGGGTCCAATTTCCGGATTTATCTCCAGCAATCAACAGGATTGCCTGCCGTTTTGGGTCGAAGGCGAATAGGATTCGAAGCTCGGATCTCCCTGTTGATCCTGGTCTCAGCTCTTTCATGTTCTTGTGGCGAGAGGCCTTGATGGTGTCCACCAGCGGGCGACCGAGCCGAGGTCCTTGTTCCTCCAGCAGCTCGATGGCCGCGACGACCTGCTCCTGCGAGCCGCTGTCCAGTGACGTCAGCCAACCTGCGATGAGCTCGATGTCGACGCTCCACACCTTGACATGGTAGCACCTGTAGGGTCTAAGCGAGTGTGCCGAGTCCCGCCGCAAGACGTCTATGGTGTCGGTATTCGTTGCGACCTCGGCGGTGGGAGGGCTCCTCGGCGGACCGCTGACGAAACGGGCCTCAGCGTCGACCCTGACGACCGCCTTCGGCATCCTCCTCCTGGGCGTGTGCGCCGTCACCGCCTACGACCTTCTGACCTCCTGAGCCAGGGATGGGAGGTCGCCCACCGAGCCTGCGGTGACCGTGGATACGGCGCTGCGGCTCGGCACGTACTTCGGGGTATCCGCGCAGTTCTGACTGAACCTGCAGACCCAATATGACCTTGACGTGGCGGAGGACCGTCTTTCGATGCAGATCGATGCCATCACTCCGCTGCGGTTGGCCTGAGGCTCGACACGCCGTACAAGTTGGTCAGCCGGCCGAGATGCGTGGCAGCATCGGTGGCATGAGCAGGGGAACAGTGCCTGAGCAGACCAGCACCTATGATGTCGTCGTGATCGGTGGCGGGCCGGCGGGGGAGAACGTCGCCCAGTACGCCATCAAGGGCACCGACCTGACCGCGGTCCTCGTTGAGGGCGAGCTCCTGGGCGGCGAGTGCTCCTACTACGCCTGCATGCCCAGCAAGGCGTTCCTCGTGCCTATCGAGGTCGCGGCGGCGTCCGCCAACCTCAGCGGCCTGCGCCCGGCCGAACTGTCCGTGCTCGATCTGCTCAAGCGTCGTGACGAGTGGGTTTCCCGCTACAACGACGCTGGTCAGGTGCGCTGGGCCGAGGGTGCCGGCCTCGACGTCGTTCGCGGATGGGCTCGCCTCGACGGCGAACGGCGCGTCGCCGTGAGAACCGCTGAGGGGGAGCGGGTCCTTCGCGCCCGCCGCGCTGTCGTTCTCGCCACTGGCGCGCAGCCCGTCATGCCTGCTGCGTTCCAAGGCCTTGAGGCCTGGGACTCGCGTGACGCCACCGGCGTGCAGGAGATCCCGCAGCATCTCATCGTCGTCGGTGGCGGGGTCGTCGCCTGCGAGGCCGCCACGTGGATGTCCGCCCTGGGCTGCGATGTCACCATGCTGGTGCGTGGTCCCCGCCTCCTGTCGGCTGCGGAGTTCTTCGCCTCCCGACTCATCGAGGAGGCTCTCACTGCCCGCGGTGTCACCGTCATGACGGATGCCCGGGTGACTGCCGCCGAGCGGTCCCAGGCCAGTGACACCGGGCTCGGTCGTATCCATGGCGGCTCTGTCACGGTCACCTGTGCCGGTCGAACCATCGAGGCCGATGAGATTCTGGTCGCCACCGGCCGTCGCCCTCTACTGACCGGCATAGGGCTGGAGACCGTCGGCCTGGAGCCCGACGACGTCCTGGCCGGTCGCCTGCCCGACTGGCTCTACGCCGTCGGCGACGCCAGTGGTGAGGCCCAGTTGACCCACATAGGCAAGTACCGAGCACGCGTTGTAGGGGAGAGGATCGCCGCCCATGCGGCGGGCTGCGAGTCCGAACCAGTGCCCGAGAGCATCCCGGTCCCGCAAGTCGTCTTCACCGATCCCCAGCTCGCCTCCAGCGGCCTGACCGAGCAGAGGGCCCGGGCCCTCGACCACGACGTCGTCACCGCCCAGGTCGGTTACACCTCGGCTGCTGGAGCTGCCCTCCTGCGCGACGATGCCCACGGTGAGGCCAAGCTCGTCGTCGACCGGCAGACGGGGGCCGTGCTGGGAGCCACCTTCGTGGGCCCTGGTGCGGGTGAGCTCATCCACGCCGCCACCATCGCTATCACTGCGGGCGTCCCCGTCCATCGGCTGCGTCACGCCGTGCCCGCCTACCCCACCGCCAGTGAGATATGGCTGCGCCTCATCGAATCCCTCCCGAGCGAGTTGCTCCACCCGAAGAGGTGATATGCGGCGGCGCCACGTGGCGTCCATGGGAAGCGGATGAGAGGTCTTCAGCGATATCAGCCTGGAGCAGCCTCGCCTTGAGTGGCACCAGTCTGAGAGACTGGGCGCATGCGAATCGCCATCGGTGCCCCGGGCAATGGAACCCTCCTGAAGGACGCTCTTGAGGAACGACTGGCCGGGGACGGGCGCGTGAGCGGCGTCGTCGACCTGTCCACACCGGACATCACCTACCCGGAGGTCTCCTTCCAGGTCGCCCGGGCAGTCGCCGAGGGACGGGTCGACCGTGGGCTTCTCATCTGCGGCACCGGCGTGGGAACGGCCATCGCCGCGAACAAGGTGCCCGGGGTGCGCGCAGCAACCGCGCACGACCTGCTCACCGTGCGCGGCTCGGTGGAGAACTACGACGCCCAGATCCTGTGCATGGGACAGAACGTCATCGCGGCCCCGGCCGCCTGGGCGCTCATTGACATCTGGCTCGACCTGCGCCACGACCCCACCAGCAGCTACGGCCCTAAGGTTGGTGAGATCGCCGCCTACGAGGCGCGCCTCCACTCCTGACGGCGGCCCCGCGCGAGCCGCCTAACGAGGTGTGGGCCGCGCCGGAACTGCGCGCGCCGGTGCGGAGACTCTGGTGTCGAAGCGTGTGCTGGCCAGGCGGCGCTCGGCCCAGGTGATGGTGTCCAGCACCGCGCGGGCCGTGTACGCGCGGCGCCCTGCGCCGATCGACTCCGTCGTGAGGATCCCGGCAGCCCGGAGCGTCTCAAGTCCTCGCGTCGCCGCAGTGCGCGAGACCCCGTAGACCTGCGACGCCGTCGAGATGGTCAGGACTGGGGTAGCGGGTAGTCCCTCAAGGATGCGCGACGTCGCCGAGTCGCTGCGCGGGCGGCGACCGGTGCCCTCCCGACTGGCCCACGCCTCAAGCGCGCTTGCCCAGTCGGAGCGCACGTCGTCGAGCTCGGAAGAGATCTGTTCCGCCTGGTCACAGGCCAGTATGACCGCTTCAAGGAAGAAGGCGATCCATGCGTGCTGGCCGGGGGAGGTTTCAGCCTCATCAGCGGCGTCCTCTCCCCGATAGGCGGAGAGCGCCTCGACATACCGATGACTCAGCGTCGACAGGACCAGGCTCGTCGGCAGCACCATGCCGGGAAGCAGCCCCCGGCGAGTCAGTACCGTGTGGATGAGTGCTCGGCCCACGCGGCCGTTACCGTCCGTGAACGGGTGAATCGTCTCGAACTGCGCGTGGACGAGTGCCGCCTGAATGAGCGGAGCATGCGTGGCGCCGTTGAGGTACCGCAACAGGTCCTCGATCAGACCAGGAACCAGATCCGGTGGAGGCGGCACGAAGTCCGCCTCAATGGGGTGATACGAGGATCCCCCCAGCCAGTTCTGAACCGTTCGGATTCCATGATGCTCCGGTGAATCGGGTAGGAGGCTGCGATGCAGGGCCAGTAGCCGGTCAACGTCCACCGGCGCCGTGTCATTCAGCTCTTCAACGGCCGCGCGAACCAGCGTCACGTTGTTGGCGACGGTGCGTGCCTGGGTGCTGAGCCCCTTGACCTCCTCATGCTGGCCGAGCTCCGCCAGCGCGACCTTGTGGGCCGATGGCGCGATCCCCTCGATCCGCGATGAGGCGATCGCCTCGCTGCGCAGGAGAAACCTCGAGACGGCAGTCATGGCGGGAGAAATGGTGAGCGTACGAACTCGCTGCTCGGCCTGGGCCGCCAGCGCCTCGATGTCAGGACTGAGCCTCAGACCGGAGCCGATGAGTGGATCCGGCACGTAAGCCCGGTACTCGCCTGAGCGGCGGTCACGACGGCTCAGCCCGGTGCTGTGCGGGTTATCCCAGTGACCAATGATCCACTGCCCCACTCATCCTCCTTAGCGTGTCATGTCCGAGGTCTCGATGACACTTTAAGTCGTAAGGTGTCACAAACGGCTTGCTTGTGCAACGTTGGTGGCCGGTTTGCGGTCGCCGGTGGAGCGGACGGCATGAGCCGGCACCGCCGTGAGGAACCTCGCACTGAACTGCATTGAGTGCAATCATGCACTGAGTGCAAGATGACGGTGTGACACGAGCCGACCTGCGCGCAACCCAGGCGCGACGCACCCGCGCCGCCATCCGCGCCGCCGCACTCACCCTGACCCGGGAGCGCGGCTACGCTGCGATGACGGTCGATGACGTCGCCGCCCTGGCCGGAGTCTCCCGGCGCACCGTCTTCAACCACTTCTCCTCCAAGGCCGACCTCCTCGTCGTCGGCCCGGAGCTCCCGACGCCCGAGGTTGTCGAGGCCTTCGTCAACGGCTCCGGAAGCCTCCTGGAGGACCTCGGCGACCTGCTCGCCTCCGGCGCCGAGGCCGTCGAGTCTGAGCGCGGCTGGCTCCTGTCCTTCCCGGAGATCGTGCGGGACAACCCCGAGGTGGAGCGTGCCGTCCACGAGCGGCTGCGCATCGTCGCCCAGTCCTTGGCGGAGGCCGCCGGCCGCCGCCTGGGAGCTGAGCCCGACGACCCGCGCACCCGCGCCGTCCTCGCCCTGGCCATGGCCATCCAGCGCAGCTCCCTGGACCTGTGGTGCGGGCGCTCCCACCCCTGGGAGGAACGCCGTG
Organism: Actinomyces acetigenes; assembly: GCF_031296635.1. Classification (NCBI taxonomy): domain Bacteria; kingdom Bacillati; phylum Actinomycetota; class Actinomycetes; order Actinomycetales; family Actinomycetaceae; genus Actinomyces; species Actinomyces acetigenes. The sequence goes on along the minus strand of NZ_JASPFC010000003.1, from coordinate 37,375 downwards.
AAGCCGCAGCGCGCTCAGAGAACCCCGGGGCCTCCGAGAGTCCTGTGAACCCCGAGGTCTCAGGCCAGTGCCCCCAGACCAGCTTGGTTGACGCCGTCCGCGCCATGGTCGAGGCGATCTCCGAGGTCGTCTCCCCGCCTTGGTCCGACGCCGCGGCCCCCACCGCTGCCGGCGACCCGACGCCGTCGAGCCCGCTGGGGAAGCCACGCGGGGGCTCTGCCCGTCCTTCTCGCAGCTGACTGAACCGACCGTTTCCATCCTTCGCCCTCAACCGACAAGGCCACACTCATGACTCAACGCACCTCGACGTCGGCCTCCGCCGGCACCGCCCTCCACGAACCGGGGGCGGAGTTCCGCCCCGACCGCCGCTTCTGGGCGGTCTACGCCTCGCTCCTGATCGTCATGTTCCTGTCCGCCATGGACCAGACGATCGTCGGCACGGCCCTGCCCACCATCGTGGGCGACCTCGGCGGCGCCGCCCACATGGCCTGGATCCTGACCGCCTACACCCTGGCCATCACCGTGGCCATGCCGGTCTACGGCAAGCTCGGTGACCTCGTGGGGCGCAAGAACCTCTTCCTGGTGGCCATCGGCCTGTTCCTGATCGGCTCGGCCCTGTGCGGTACCGCCGACTCCATGACCCAGCTCATCATCTACCGCTTCATCCAGGGGCTGGGCGGCGGCGGCCTCATGATCTCCTCCCAGGCGATCACCGGCGACCTCATCCCGCCGCGCGTGCGCGGCACCTACATGGCCCCCATGGGAGCCATGTTCGGCGTCGCCTCCATCCTGGGACCCATCATCGGCGGCTGGCTGACCGACTCCGTCTCCTGGCGCTGGACCTTCTGGATCAACCTGCCGCTGGGCGTCCTGGCCTTCATCGCCATCCTTTTGGTGCTGCGCCTGCCCTCCGGCCGCCTGACCAGCCCCATCGACTGGTGGGGGCTCACGCTCATGAACGCCGGCGCCGTCGCCATTGTCCTCATGGCCACCTGGGGCGGCAACCAGTACGCGTGGACCAGCCCGGTCATCATCGGCCTGGGGGGTGTCGGCCTGGTCTGCTGGGGCCTGTTCGGCTTCGTCGAGACGCGAGCCACCGACCCCATCCTGCCCTGGACGATCCTCACCAGCCGCACCTTCCTCGTCTCCACGCTCGTCGGCATGCTCGCGATGGGCGGCATGATCGGCGTCATGAGCTACCTGCCCACCTACCTCCAGATGGTCTACGGCTACTCGGCCACCGCCTCCGGCCTGCTCCTGGTGCCCATCACTATTGGGATGCTCGTCTCCTCGATCCTCTCCGGCGTGCTCGTCTCGCGCACCGACCGCTACAAGATCTACCCGGTCGTGGGGCCCCTGATCGCCGCCGGCGCCGCCTTCTGGCTCTCCCGCCTGTCGACGACGTCGCCCGTCTGGCAGATCTCCGCGGCCACCTTCCTCATGGGGGCGGGCATCGGGCTGTTCTTCCAGCTCCTGGTCACCGTGGTGCAGAACGCGCTGCCGGCCAAGCACCTGGGCACGGCCACCAGCGGCAACAACTTCTTCCGTGAGGTCGGCGTGTCCCTGGGCGCCTCGCTCATCGGCGCGGCCTTCTCCTCCGGCCTGACCTCCCACCTCACCGATCGGATCGGCGCGCTGACCCGCAGCGCGGACCCGGCCGTCCTGGGGGCGCTGGCCCAGTTCAAGGACGCCGACACCTCCTCGCTCACGCCCGCCCTGGTCAACCAGCTGCCCACCGCCCTGCACGACGCCGTGGCCGGCTCTTACGCCGATGCCCTCCTGCCGATCTTCGGCTGGATGATCCCGCTGTTCGTCGCGACCTCCGTCGTCGCCCTCTTCCTGCCCGAGGTGCCCCTGTCCCAGAAGACCGCGCTGGAGCAGGTCGCCGAGGCCGAGGCTGAGGACGCGGCTGAGGCCGAGGGCGCGGCTGAGGCCGAGGTCAGCGAGCCGACGGCGTTGAGGGATGGGGCGCAGTAGATGAGAGGATGACCCGGTGATGGAACAGATCATCAGGCGACCGCCCCCGGCAGTGCTGCTGGCGATGGCGGGGGCGGCGCAGTGCGCCATGACTCGTGGTCGGACAGTGACACCGTCGTCAATGGCGGCGGCCGCTCCTGTTGTCGGGGGCTCACTGTGCCTGCTGGCCGGAAGCGCGGGCAACTTTCTTCGCCACCGCACCACGGTCGACCCGGTGAGGGTCGAGCGCGCCCAGCACCTCGTTGTGGACGGCCCCAACCGGCTGACACGCAACCCCATGTACCTGGGCCTGACGGGCCTGCTGCTCTCGCACGCGATCGCGCGCAGGAGCCCATCCGCGCTGATCCCGCTGGCCGGCTTCGTCTGGCTCATCGACCACCACCAGATCCCGGCCGAGGAGAAGGCCCTGGAGGCGCGGTTCGGGCAGGACTACCTCGACTACACGGAGGCCGTTCCCCGCTGGCTGAGCGTGCCGGGCCTTCGAGGAGGCTGCCGAGCTCACCGTCGGCGCTGACGGCGCGTGGCGCCCGAGGGCGGGGTGACACGGCTCGCGCGAACGGACGGAATGATCCGACGGCGCACGTAGTTGAAGGCTGCATGAAAGCATTCGGGTTCCTCAGCTTCGGACACTACGGACACGGTCGCGGCCCTGGCGACCCCGACGCCGGCCAGGCGCTCAAGGACGCCGTCGAGATCGCCGTCGGCGCCGACGAGATCGGCGTCAACGGCGCCTACTGGCGCGTCCACCACTACGCCCGCCAGGCCGCGGCCCCTATCCCGCTGCTCTCCGCGGCCGGCGCCCGCACCCAGCGCATCGAGGTCGGCACCGGCGTCATCGACATGCGCTACGAGAACCCGCTCTACCTGGCCGAGGAGGTCGCCGCCCTCGACCTGCTCACCGACCAGCGCATCGCCATCGGCATCTCCCGAGGCTCACCGGAGCAGGCCCGTCGCGGCTGGGAGACCTTCGGCTACGCCGGCGGCGCCGACCCGCGTGGAGCCGACGTCGCGCACGCCCACACCGCCCAGTTCCTCGACGCCGTCCGGGGTGTCCCGCAGGCGGACCTCGACACCAGCGGCGGTATGGCCCCCGGCGCGAGCTCCCGCCTGCGCATCGAGCCGCACGCCCCCGGCGTGGACCGGCGCCTCTGGTGGGGTGCGGGCTCTCGGGAGACCGCCGAGTGGACCGCCCGCCAGGGCCTGAACCTCATGAGCTCGACCCTGCTGACCGAGGCCACCGGGGAGGGCTTCTCCCACCTCCAGGCCGAGCAGATTCGCCGCTACCGCGAGGCGTGGAAGGAGGCCGGCCACGACTGGACCCCGCGCGTGAGCGTCTCGCGCTCCATCTTCCCGATCGTCTCCGAGACCGACCGCAGGTTCTTCGCCCTGCGCGGCGAGGACTCCCACGATCAGATCGGCGTCATCGACGGCCTGCAGTCGACCTTCGGGCGCACCTACGCCGCCGAACCCGACGTCCTCATCGAGCAGCTGACTCAGGATGAGGCGCTCCATGCCGCCGACACCGTCATGCTCACCATCCCCAGCCAGCTCGGCGTCGACTTCAACCTCCACATCCTGCAGGCCTTCGCCGAGTACGTCGCCCCGGCGCTGGGCTGGCAGCCCAACACCGCCGGGCCGGTGACGGGCTACTCCCTGGAGGCGTGACGTCCGCAGTGGCTGCGGCCCATCCGGCGGGTCGGCCCGACTCTCGCCTCGGGCCGACCCGCTCTACGAGGGCGGGCCGAGGGGGAGAGGTCTGGCGGGGCGCTGAGCCGTACTCAGGAGCACCCCGCACTCGTGGAGTAGGGCCGGTGAGTTGACCTCGCCGTCGTCGTGATCGGCGTCGGCCTTCTTCTGAGGATTCAGCAATAATCCGGGAGCAGCGCTTTAATAAGATGCCGACGTGATGGACGAGGGTGGGAAAAGGTTCTGCCTGGTGCAGGAGCCTCGTGGGCGGGCAATAATGACGTGGCCTGTGGGTCTCGGACTTCTCCGAGCCCCACAGGCCCCTGTCGTTGAGGGTGACATCGCCTCTGGATCCCATATTCCAGAGGGGACTCAACCCTCCTTCGCCAGAGCGGCTAACGCCGAGCTCCCTATCAACTCGAGCGGCCTCGAAATCCGATCGGTCATTGGGCTCCCCAACCCTCGCGACCGGTTCCGTCCGGCGGCAGTCACTATGTAACCCACTGCTCCTGAGGGAGCACTTCAATGTACCTGAGAGTATTCTGAGAACCCGTTCGCGGACTTTGTTCTTTTTCCTGAGGCTGGGTGTCTCCTTTTCTCAAGGGGCTAATGATGTTATTTTCGAGTACATTTTAAACGCATAGGCATTCCCTTTGCATTGATTTTCCTCAGGTGTTGTCCCAGTCATGGGGTGTACTGGTCAGCCGCCCAGCCGTCATCCACCACCCGGAGATGCCCGGGTGCTGAGGCGGGCTCGCCTTGAGCGGCCGGGATCAGTGCTGGTCGGTCTCGGAGCGGGGAGTCTCCTGAGTCGTTGCCTCGGTGGGCGCTGTCCCCGAGGTGTCCACGCGTTGGTCCTGCACAGGGGGCGTTGGTGGGGCATACCCGTAGGGGCCGGGCTGCTGCGGCCCGACGGAACCGGCCGCGCCCGAGGGGGCCGCGAAGGCGTCCTGCCCGAGAGCCGCGGCTCCCACCGGAACAGGGACGGGAACGGGGGAGGCCCAGCGCAGCTCATCGCGGGGGAGGTCGTAGACCACGCCGGGGTAGCGGCCGAACTGCTCCTCACTGGGCACACTCGAGGAGGTGGAGTCCAGCGCCGCGAGCATCTGCTCCGGCGTCGGCCAGGAACCGGACCACCCGCTGCCGCTGGGAGCCGACGGCGGGAACCAGGCGGTGGACTCCGGTGGGCGGATCATGATCCGCCCCGGACGGCTGCGGTCGCGCAGGGCGTGGGCGCGCCAGGTGATGACCGGGTGCGTGGACCGCCAGACGGTCATATGGAGCCACAGCCCCTTCTCCCGCGTGGCGCGATCCGCCAGGGCGTGGGTGTTGACCTCGGCCCCCAGGTACTTGCCTCCGGAGAGCACCCCCATGACACCGGGGACCCCCTGAGGCGCGTAGGCGTAGCCGTGGTTGTCCGCCGTGTACTCCTGGGCCCGAACCAGCGCTTTGCCCAGAAGCGGGACGTTGAGGCCGAGGGTGACGAACAGCAGGCGCAGCATGGAGATGTGACCCGCGGCGAGGTGCCCGACCTCGTGCCCGATCACGAAGCGCAGCGCCTCGGGGTCGCGGGCCCGGCCGCCGATCTCGAACAGGTCGGAGTGGACGGCCACGAAACGCCGGTAGCCGTGGCCGGCTGCGAAGGCGTTGATCTGACCGTTGCCCATGGTCACGTAGGCGTCTGGCACCCGGCGCAGGCCGAACTGCCGGGCCGCCTCAACAACCATCCGGTAGCCCTCCGGGAACTGGGTGGGACTCATCTGGACCGCGGTCGCACGGAGCTTGGCGTACGTCATCGCGCGCACCACCCACAGGATGATCGGGATGATGGGCACCAGCAGGAGGAACTGCGCGCCGCTGCCCTCCTCGCTGAGGAAGAAGTCGCGAACCTGCGCCCCCGGGCCGGTCGGTTCAGGCACGGCGACCAGCCAGATCACCAGGGCGATCCACGCCAGGTAGGCCAGGGCAGTGGCCATGCTGGTGGCGATCAGGAGCGGAATCTCGACAGGGTGACGCAGCTGACGGATTCCCCTGAAGCCGTGAACAGTCGCGCCGTTGAACATCCGCGGGTGGGAGGGCGGCATGGCCGGCGGCGTCAGGCCAGAAGGGTCGAGGACGGTAGTTGGAACAGGTGGTCGCATGGCGGCAACCTAAACGACTCGCCGCTGGATTCGTCTCCTGCCTCAGGAGGATCTTCGCGTCTCGATTATCCGCCGTTTGGTGGGAAAAGGTAGTGGTCGATCGTTCTCCTCGAACGTCCCTGCGACTCCAGCCGTCCCACAGGAGCCGGAGGCAGGCGGGACCTGACGCCGTCGATCGCGACCCCGTAGGCTCTTGCCCGTGCAGCACTCCGCATCGCCGTCCCTGCCGTCATCGCCCCTGCCCTCCCTGTCCGGGAACCCGGACCACGCCGTGCCCTGGGGAATGCAGATCGCCGTGCGCTACGACAAGGTCCACCCTCCCCGGCGGATCGACGTCGCCGAGGCCGCCGCCCGCGCCGTCGTCTCCCTCCTGGCCTCACCTGCGGCCGCCCCCGGTGGGCCGTGGAACCCGGCCGTCGACTACTGGCGCGACGGGCGCATCCGCAAGCTCGTGCGCCGAGCCCGCGGCAAGCGCTGGGAGGAGGTCCAGGATATCGACGGCGTCACCGTCACCCAGGACGGCCCCGCCGGCTGGGGGCAGGCGGCCGCCCGCGCCTTCGTCCCCGGTCCGGTGCGTCCCCTGCCCAGGGCCCTGGCCAAGACCCAGGTGGAGGGCACCCACTTCCCGCCCGGCGACGAGCTGCCCCCGCCGCCCGCCGAGATCACCGCCCGCGCCGCCAAGGACCCGGCCGCCGCAGAGGAGATCGCGCTCACGGCGGCGTCGGCCTCCACCGGGGCCCTGGTGACGATCGAGGTCACGCCCCTGCACGAGATGACCTCGGGCAAGCTGGCCGCCCAGTGCGGCCACGCCGCCCAGCTGGCCTGGGAGAGCAGCGCCATGCCGCCCGCCCTGAGGCGGGCCTGGGCCGACGACGGCTACCGGGTGCGCGTCGTCGTGCCCATCCGGGAGCAGTGGGAGACCACCACCCGGCCCGTGAGCGTCACCGACGCCGGCTTCACCGAGCTCGACGGCCCCACCGAGACGACCCGCGCCTCCTGGTGAGCGCGCGGCGTCGGAGTGCCACTCCGCAGAGGGACACCGGCGACCCGCCGGGCCTCCTCCATCAGCCCGCCATCGTCGCCAGGACGCCCAGCCCCCGGACTTTGGCCCGAGCGAGCTTCTTAGAAGCCATGACACTCTGAATCGGGAACTGCGTTTCCCGTCCAGAACGTACTTCTCCCCCAGGTGACTGAGGTCGGACCCCAGTCATCTGTAGGACAACGCAGTCCTCGTCGGAGAAGTACGTCCCCGATCGGGTACCTACCGGCGCTGCCTCTCGGGCTCCGGCACCCCGCGGAACACCCACAGCCGGATGAACACGTAGAGGTAGATGCCCTCGCAGCAGGCCGAGATGACGCGCGCCAGCTCGGCGTTGACCCCGAACCAGTGCAGCAGCGAGGACAGACCCAGGATGAAGATGACGTACTGGCTGATGACCCCGGCCGTGTAGCCCGCCCCCTGCTCGACGACGTGCCCGTGGGCCTGGAAGTTCAGCCACCGGTTGAGCAGGAAGGAGTAGATGGCCGCGATGACGTAGCCGACCGTGACCGCCAGCGGGTAGAACCAGTGGAGGTGGTTGTAGAACACCCACAGGCAGGTGATGTCCAGGAAGAAGGCGGAGCCGTTGATGATCGCGTAGCCGATGAAGGTCACCGGCAGCCGGCTGCGCACGAAGCCCGGCAGGATGGAGTGGATCGCCGTGATGAGGCGCAGGAAGACCTCCGGAGCCCGGCGGGCCGCGGCGGTGGAGGACTCGACGGTGGACGCAGCGGCATCAGCGGTGGTGGTCCCAGGGGCGTGGTCGTCCGTCGCGGTTCCTGCCATGAGGTGTCCTTCCCTGTGATGGCTCCTGTCAGAGGGAGTCTTCCCCGACCGCGCCGCCTGGGCAAGTTCCGAAAGGAGGAACAGTGGCCCGCCGGCTCATCCTTGCGGCGGAGGGGCAGCCTGCGTCAGGGCCTGGGCGACCTCGCGGCGCAGCAGCTCGCCGCCGGCGTCGGCCGGGTGGTGGATAGTGTGCAAGCCCACCTCACGGGCCGCGGCGATGTTGGTGGCGCTGTCATCGACGAACAGGGCCTGGTCCGCCCCCACCCCCGCGAGCTCCAGCAGCCGGCGGAAGTAGGCGGCATCCGGCTTGGCCACCCCCAACGTGCAGGAGTAACCGTCGATGTCGCACAGACCGTCATAGCCCAGCTGCTCGCGCATCCAGGCCCGACGCTCCCACTGCTGATTGGTGGCCAGGACCGTGGTGTAACCCGCCTCGCGCAGGTCCCTCACCAGCTGCCAGGCCACAGGGTCGGGCGTGGCCCGGTGCCACATCTCCAACAGGTCCGATGCACGCAGCTCCAGCCCCAGGCTCTCCACCACCCGCTCCAGCAGCTCGGTCAGGGTCTCCCGGCCCGCCAGGGCGTCGGTCTCACCATCGATCATGGCCTGGGCGAAGGCGGGTCCGCCGCCTTGGGTCAGCGCCTCGCCCCACGGGGTGCCGATGAGCTGAAGAACGCCGTCGGCATCGAGCAGGACGGCGCGCACGGGCGTGGACGAGGCGGGCGGGATGACCGGCTGAGAGATGCTCACACCCCGATTCTGCCCTACCTCGCGGAGGGTCTCGGTCGGGAGATAGGCCGGGCGCGGGGCGCACCGGTGGAAGACTGGGGCCATGACTGATGCCGCCAGCACGCCCGCCAGTGCCTCACTCAGCCCCCGTCCCGGTGCCCTCGCCGCCACCGAGGCCGCCACCGACGTCGGTGCGATCCTGCGCGACGACGACGCCTACACCGACTCGCTCATCGACTTCGTCACCGCCTCGCCCAGCTCCTACCACGCCGCCGCCGAGGTCGCCCGCCGCCTGGAGGGGGCCGGCTTCACCCGCGTCGACGAGACCGTCTCCTGGGAGGAGGGCCTGGCGCGCCGCGGCTACGTCATCCGCGACGGCGCCATCGCCGCCTGGGCGCTGCCCGAGGCGCTCACCCCCGGGGCGGGGCTGCGTATCGTCGGCGCCCACACCGACTCCCCGGCCCTCAAGCTCAAGCCCGCCGCCGCCCTCGTCCGCTCCGGCTGGCAGCTCATCAACGCCGAGGTCTACGGCGGACCCCTGCTCGCCTCCTTCCTCGACCGCGAGCTGGGCCTGGCCGGGCGCCTGACCACCCGCGACGGCGCCGTCCACCTCGTGCGCACCGGCCCCATCGCCCGCGTGGCCCAGATCGCCCCGCACCTGGACCGCAGCGTCAACGACACCCTCCACCTGGAGCGCCAGACCCACCTGCTGCCCCTGTGGTCGCTGGCCGAACCCGACGCCGCCCCCGACGCCGTCGAGACCCACCTGTGCGAGATCGCCGGCATCGACCCGGCCGAGCTCGCCGGCCACGACGTCCTGACCTACCCCACCCAGGCGCCCGCCCGCTTCGGCCGGGACGGAGAGTTCCTGGCCTCCTCCCGCCTGGACAACCTCTCCTCCGTCCACGCCGGACTGGTCGCCCTCGAGGCGCTCGCGGCCGCCGGGGTCGAGCCCGCCGACCCCGTCATCCTGGTGGCTTTCGACCACGAGGAGGTCGGCTCGGACACCCGCTCCGGGGCGGGCGGCCCCTTCCTCGAGACGCTGTTGCGGCGCCTGGCCCGGGCCCTGGGGGTCAGTGGTGACGGCCTCGATGCCCTCCTGGCCCGCTCGACCTGCGTGAGCGCCGACGCCGGGCACTCCATCCACCCCTCCTACGCCCACCTGCACGACCCGGCCGTCCAGCCACTCATCAACCACGGCCCCCTGCTCAAGATCAACGCCCAGCAGCGTTACGCCACCGACGCCGCGGGCGCTGCGATCTGGGCGCGTGCCTGCACGGCGGCGGGTGTGCCCAGCCAGGACTTCGTCTCCAACAATGCCGTGCCCTGCGGTTCCACCATCGGCCCCATCACCGCCACCCGCCTCGGCATCACCACGGTCGACGTCGGCGTGCCCCTGCTGAGCATGCACTCGGCTCGCGAGATGTGCGGCGTCCAGGACGGCCCCTGGCTCGCCCAGGCCCTGCACGCCTACTGGCAGGGGGCCTGAGCATGGCGGGGAAGCGGACCGGCCGCAGAGACCGGCCGGACTCGCCGATCCGGGCCGCCGGCGTGCACGGCGCCAACCCCTGCCCCTGCGGCAGTGGGGCAACCTACGCCCAGTGCTGCGAGCCGCTCCACGACGGCGCCCCGGCGCCCACGGCCCAGGCCCTCATGCGCTCGCGCTACACGGCCTTCGTCGTCGGCGACGAGGACTACCTCTTCCGCACCTGGCACCCGCGCACCCGCCCCGAGGGGCCCTACTGCCACCCCGGGACCCGGTGGACGGGACTGACCATCCACGAGACCGTCGACGGCGGGGCGGACGACGAGACCGGCATCGTGGAGTTCACCGCCACCTACCGCAGCGGCGACGGGCGCGGGGGTGTGGTGGACGACGCCCTGCGCGAGCGCTCCCGCTTCACCCGCCGCGCCGGCCGCTGGCTCTACCTCGACGCCGTCGGATAGGGCCGGTGGCCCAGGGCGGATGGGACAGACGGAGCCCCGCTCAGCTCCAGGTGCCGCGCCAGTACTGGATGGGCCAGGGGGCCTCGTCCCAGGAGCGCGCCCCCAGGTCCGCTGCCCAGCGCAGCGGCAGGTACGGATCGCGCATTGCCGCCCGGCCCACGGCGATCGCGTCGGCCTGCCCGGCGACGAGCGCCTGCTCGGCCTGGGCCGCCGCCTCGATGAGACCCACACCCACCACCGGGACTCCGCTACCGGCCACGGCCTGCTTGACCTGCTCGGCCAGCGGCAGCTGGTAGCCGGGCCCCACCGGCACTGCGGCTGGGACGTTCCCGCCGCTGGAGACGTGCAGGACATCAACACCGGCCTCCACCAGCTCACGGCTGAAAGCGGCGGTCTCCTCACCGGTGACGCCGCCCTCGGCCCAGTCCGAGGCCGACAGGCGGATATCGAGCACCGTCTGCGACCCGATGGCCTCGCGCACGGCCCGCACCACCTCAAGCGGGAAGCGCTGCCGGTTCTCGACGCTGCCGCCGTAGGAGTCGGTGCGCTGGTTGGACAGGGCGGAGCGGAACTCGTGGATGAGGTAGCCGTGGGCGCCATGGATCTCGACGACGTCGTAGCCGGCCTCGACGGCGCGCCGCGCGGCCGCCGCGAAGGCCTCCACGATCCGACTGATCCCGGCCTCGTCCAGCTCGGTGGGAACCGCGTGCTTGGGGAAGGGGATCGCACTGGGGGCCAGCAGCTCCCAGCCCTCCAGGGTGCCGGTACGCGCGCCCTCCACCTTGGGGCGCCACGGAGGAGTCCCCGACTTGCGCCCGCCGTGCCCGATCTGGATACCGGCCAAGGCCCCACCGGAGTGGATCGCCTCCACCAGGCGGCGCTGGCCGGCGACCTGCTCATCCGACCACAGCCCCAGGTCGTAGGGGGACAGGCGCCCCTCCGGGGAGACCGCCGTGGCCTCCACGATGACCGTGCCGAAGCCGCCCACCGCGCGACTGGCGTAGTGAACCAGGTGCCAGTCGGTGACGACACCGTCCTGCGCCTCGACCGAGTACATGCACATCGGCGGCAGCCACAGGCGGTTGCGGGCGGTCAGCCCACGCATGGTCATCGGCTCAAGAATGCGCAGTGCGCTGGAGGAAGTCATGGCCTCACGCTACCCTCCCGGCCGCTCGGCCGACATGGGGCGGGAATCACCCGTGCGATCGCGCCATGGAACTCAATGGAACCCATAGGCTCCCAGGCGTGAGCTCGCGTCCCGTCCCCGTCACCGGCCCTGTCCAACGGCCCGTCCCCGTCTCCGACCCTGTCCAACGGCCCGTCCCCGTCTCCGACCCTCGCCACCGGCCCGCTCCCGTCACCCACGGCCCCGACGACGTCGCCCTCATCTTCGAGAGCGGCGGCATGCGCGGGGCCTACACGGCCGGCCTCGTGCGCGTCATGCTGGAGGCCGGGCTCTCCTTCCCCTGGGTCGGGGGCATCTCCGCGGGCTGCACCAACACCTGCAACTTCGTCTCCCGGGACATCTGGCGCACCCGCGAGGCCTACCTGGGGCTGACCACCGACCCCAAGGCCGGCGGCTGGGGCAGCTTCGTGGCCGGCAAGGGCTACTTCAACTCCGAGCACATCTACCTGCACACCTCCGCACCCGACGAGTCCATCCCCTTCGACTGGGAGACCTTCGCCGCCTCACCGGCCACGGTGCGCCTGGGCGCCTTCCGCTGCGACACCGGCGAGGAGGTCTACTGGGGCCTGGAGGACATGCCCACCATGGAGGACCTGCTGGTAAGGGCCCGGGCGTCGTCGTCGATGCCGGTGCTCATGCCGATGGTCGAGGTCGACGGCGCCCCCTACGTGGACGGCGCCGTCGGGCCCACCGGCGGCTTCGCCATCGACGCCGCCCGCGCCGACGGCTACGACAAGCTGCTCGTGGTCATGACCCGCCCCGAGGGCTACCGCAAACCGCCCATGCGACGCCACGAGATCGAGGTCCTCCAGCGGCTCTACGCCCGCTACCCGGCCCTGGTTCAGGCCGTCGTCGACCGCCCCGAGAACTACAACCGCACCGTCGAGGAGCTGGAGCACCTGCGCAGCCGGGGGCGCGTCTACCTCTTCCGGCCCGAGCGCATGCCGATTGCCAACGGCGAGCTGCGCTACGACCGCGTCGTCACCGCCTTCGAGGCCGGCCTGGCCCAGGCCCGCCGCGAGCTGCCCGCCATCGAGGCCTTCCTGGCGGGCTGAGCTCAGTGCGGCAGGGCGACGCCGTAGCGGGCGATGTCCTGGCCCTCATCGAAGCCGAAGGTGATGATCGGGGGCACCGGCCTCCCCCCATCGAGGGAGGTGGCCAGCAGCTCCAGGACGTGGCGCTCGTGAGGCGGAACCGCCTCGGGCAGGCCGGCCAGTGAGAACCAGCGCAGACCCGCGTTCTTGGCCGGTTCGCGCACGCTCGGCGTGCCCGCCCAGGTCCGCAGCGTGAAGAACAGGTCGATGCGCTGCTCCAGAGCCGCCCCGCCCAGGTCATTGGTGCGGTGCATCGCCGTCAGCGCCGTCAAATCCTCCGCATCGACGCCGATCCCCAGCTCCTCATCGGCCTCACGCAGAGCCGTCTCCAGGACGCTCTCGGCGGCCTCGACGTGCCCCGAGGCGCCGCAGGCCCAGTGCCCGTCCATGTAGCCGGTGTCCCGCCGCAGCTGGAGGAGCACCTGGGTCTCGCTGCTCGCCGCCCCGGCGCCCCGGTCCGCGGCGCTCGGATCGGGGCGCAGGAGGTAGACGTAGGCGGCGGGGACAAGAGTGAAGGAGTGGGCGGCCATGGCGACCACCGTAGCCCAGGTGCCGCACCGCAGGAGGAGGGCAGGCTGCGTGGGGAGAACTGTCGGGATACGGGCGACAGGAACTCATGAAACCATCAGGAATGTAGGCGATGCTCCGGTGCAGTCAGTCATCAGTGGCCGTCTGTGGCAGCTCGCCACGTGCCCGCCGGGGGCATCTGAGAATCACCTCGGCGGTAACGCTGCCGGCTCGACGTCGGACAACTAGGCTTCACCCTGGGGTGACGGGAGATCTCGGACCCGCCCGCCAACCCGACGTCACCGCCGTCAGCCGTCGACACGATCAATGATGACCGATGCCGACCCGAGCACGGCCGACGCCCGTTGACGCCGATTGACGACGCTGCCTGAGGAGGACTTGATGCAGACCAGCCTTACTCGGCTCACGGCCGATGACGGAACGCGCTTGGTCGTGCACATCTGGCTCCCCGAGTGGCTCATTGACGGCTCCCTCCTGGTGGCCGACGCTCCCGAGGCCGGCGCCCCAGCGCGCCCCCCGGCCGCGCTGCGCCCGCAGGTACCCGGCGCCGCCCGCCCGCGGGGCATCATCGTCATCGCCCACGGCATGGCCGAGCACGCCTCGCGCTACGCTCGCTTCGCCGCCTCCGCTGTGGAGGAGGGCTATGCGGTCCTAGCCGAGGACCACCGCGGCCACGGGGCCACCGCCGCACCGGGTGGCTTCGGTTTTATCGCCGAGCGAGACGGCTGGGAGAGGGTCGTGGCCGACATGGGCGCCGTCCTGGATGCGGCCCGGCGGGCCTGGCCCGATGTTCCGGTCTTCCTCATGGGCCACTCCTGGGGCTCCTTCCTGGCCCGCGACTTGGCCGCGCGCCGCGGCGGCGAGCTGGCCGGCCTCATCCTGCTGGGGACCGGTACGGGAATCGGCGCGCTGGCCGGCCCCGCTGTAGCGATCTGCGCCGGTGAGTCCCGGCTGCGCGGCCCGCGCCGCCCCTCCCGGCTGCTCAACGCGCTCGCCTTCGGCCCCTACCAGCGCCACTTCGCCCCCAACCGCACCGAGGCCGACTGGATCAGCCGGGACGTTCACGAGGTCGACCGCTACGTCGCCGACCCCTGGTGCGGATTCGCCTACCCCCCGAGCTTCTACCGCGACATCATTTCAGGGCAGGAGGCCGTCAACACGGCCTCCCACGCCGCGGCGGTCCCCGCGGGGCTGCCCATGCTCCTGGCCTCCGGTGACCGGGACCCGGTCGGGGCCATGGGGCGAGGCGTCCAGCGGGCCGCCACCCTCTACCGCCGCGCCGGCGTGCGGGAGGTCTGCGTCATCCTCTACCCGGGCGGTCGCCACGAGCTGCTCAACGAGACCAACCGGGATCAGGTCACCGGCGACATCCTCACCTGGATCGACGGACACCTGCCCGAACTGTGAGAATCAACGGGTCATTGCGGATTCTCAGGCGATTATCCGCGTCATCCTTGTAGGAGATCTACAAGTCGCGCGGCGGCTCTTCGGTGGGAACCGGTCGTTCGCCATGCCGGCGATCCCCGTAGGGTGGAGCCATGGTCACCAAACCCTCCTCCACGTCAGCCGCCGGCAGCCTCGCCCACAGTCCCGCACTGGCCCACGTCCGTGAGGCTGGGCTGATCCTGGCCGGAACGCTCGCCCTGACCCTCATCGGCCAGATCTCGATCCCCCTGCCCTTCACTCCCGTGCCGATCACCCTGGGCACCTTCGCCGCTCTGGGGGTCGGTGCCGTGCTCGGCTCACGCCGCGGCGCCCTGTCCGCGCTGCTCCTGGGTGCCCTGGCCGCTGTCGGGGCCCCGGTCCTGGCCGGCTGGAGCGGCGGCACCATCGTGACCTTCGGCTACGTCGTCGGCTACGTCCTCATCGCCGTCATCGCCGGACGCGCCGCCGCCGTGTGGTCGCGCCACTCCGGCTCCGCGGCCACCCGGGTCGCCACCGGTGTTGCCCTCATGCTGCTGGCCTCGGCCTCGGTCTATGTCCCGGGTCTCATCTGGCTGAAGGTCGCCACCGGCGCCAGCTGGGGCACTGCCTTGGACCTGGGGCTGGTGCCCTTCATCGTGGGAGACGTCCTCAAGTCCGTGGTCGCCACCGGCCTGCTGCCCGTGCGCAACCGTATTCGCTGACCGCCCTGACTGCAGGGGGCCGACCCTCCCCGTGCCCCGCCGAGCTCCGCGCTCGGTGGGGCACACGGGTCTCAAGGCCCGTTTCGGGGTGGTCGGAGCGGGTTAGAGTGCCTGTATGAGTCAGCCCGAAAGGCGGACTGTACCCGTCCTGTCCGTCATGGACATGGTTCCCGTCAGTGCCGGGCGCAGCCGTATCGACGCCCTCACCGACATGATCGCCCTCGCTCGAGCCGCCGACGCCGCCGGCTATAAGCGCTACTGGTTGGCTGAGCACCACGGCTCCACCACCTACCTGTCCTCGGCGACCACCGTCCTCATGGGGCAGGTCCTGGCGGCCACCGAGCGCCTGGGCGTCGCCTCCGGCGGGATCATGCTGCCCAACCACGCCCCGCTCGTCGTCGCCGAGCAGATCGGCACCCTGGCCACCCTCTACCCCGGACGGGTCGGCCTGGGGCTGGGACGGGCCCCGGGCACCGACCAGCGCACGGCCGCCGCACTGCGCCGAGGAGCCTCCGACCCGGGCCGCTTCGCCGAGGAGATCCTGGAGATCCTCACCTACCTCGGTGACGAGCCCGTGCCGGAACGGCTCCCCGGGTCCCTCCTCCTGGGCGCCCCCGGCATTCCCGACGACGCCCTCCACGCCCCTGAGCCCGGCGGCCCCCGGGTGCGGGCCGTCCCGGGGGAGGGCACCCACCCGACCGTGTGGGTGCTCGGCTCCTCCGTCAACGGGGCCCGCGTGGCCGGCAGGCTCGGACTGCCCTTCGCCGTCGCCTCGCACTTCGCCCCGGTCCAGGCCGAGGCGGCCATCGCCACCTACCGCTCCGTCCTGGAGTCCCGCGCGGAAGGCGCCCTCGGCCCCCGGGGTGCGCCGGACGTTCCGCGGGTCGCGGCCGCCGTCAACGTCATGGTGGCCCCCAGTCGGGGGGAGGCCCGCCTGCTGTTCAGCACCGCCATGGCCGCCGCCGCCCGCATCGTCGGCAACCGGCCCGGGCCGCTGGACCCGCCCAGCCAGGACCCCCGGGCCTGGCGCGCCTACGCGCCCGGCAGGGAGGGAGCCGTCGAGGCGGCCATGTCCCTGTCCTTCGTCGGGACGGCCGACGACGTCGCCGCCCGCCTGCGTGAGCTGGCCGACCGCTGGGACCTCGACGAGATCCTCGTGGTCACCTACGTCCACGACCCGGCCCTGCGACGCCGCTCCTACGAGCTGCTCGCCCAGGCCTGGAACGCCTGAACACGCCAGTTTCTCACGGTTTGCCACCTGTTCCACGTGTCGATCCTGTTTCCTCGGCGGACGTACTATCCCCGCCTATGGGTGGCGCCTGAGCCTCTCAGCGCGCCGGAAACCCTCTGTCCCAGTGACGAATCCCAGTCGGTTCCATGCCCCATGGAGGTTGCATGAACAACGCCCTGACAGTGTCGCGCCGTGGCTTCGGGCTCGGCGCGGCCGCCTTCGGCCTGCTCCTGGTCTCAGGATGCTCGCGCGGATCGGGTTCGGAAGGAGGCGGCCTGGGCAGCGGCAGCGGCAAGCTGACCCTGGCCTACAACTCCGACGGCCCCCACAAGACCTGGGTTGAGGCCGTGTGCCACTCGGTGTCCAACGTCCTGGGCATCACCATGGAGCCCCTGCCGGTGGCCCAGTTCTCCGAGATGCGCGCCGCCATCACCAAGCACACCCTTCTGGGCGCCTTTCGCTCCGGCTGGTCGGCTGACTACCCCTCGCTGGAGAACTTCCTCAACGCCACCTTCCAGACCGGTGCCGGCGCGAACGACTCCCAGTACTCCTCGAAGACCTTCGACGACTTCCTGGCCCAGGCAGCGGCCGCCACCGACCCCCAGACCGCCTACGGCTACTTCCGTCAGGCTCAGACCCAGCTCTTTGCCGACCTGCCCGGCATCCCGCTGTGGTACCAGAACGGCTTCGGCGGCTACTCCCGCCACGCCTCTAACGTCGACTTCAACTGGACCGCCACCCCGGTCTACGAGGAGGCCCGCTCCAGCGCCAACGGCGGCGTCATCCTGGCCAATCTCTCCGAGCCGCAGAACTCGCTGTTGCCCACCAACACCAACGAGGCCAATGGTGGGCGCGTCCTCGACCTGGTCTTCGCCGGCTTGATCCGCTATGACAAGGACGGAAACGTCATCAACGAGGTGGCCTCCTCCATCGAGACGACGGACAACCAGCACTACACGATCACCCTCAAACCGGGCTGGACCTTCTCCGACGGCAGCCCGGTGACCGCCGACTCCTTCATCAAGGCCTGGAAGTTCGGCGCCCTGCTGTCCAACGCCCAGCTCGGCTCCTCCTTCTTCGAGAGGATCAAGGGCTTCTCCTACGACGAGGACTCCGATCTGACCGGGCTGACCAAGGTCAATGACCTCACCTTCACGGTCGAGCTGAACGCTCCGGCGTCGGACTTCAAGATCAGCCTGGGGCACTACGCCTACTACCCGATGCCGGAATCCGCCTTCAAGGACCCCAAGGCTTACGGCACCAAGCCGGTGGGCAACGGCCCCTACCGGCTCGTCTCCTGGGACCACGACAGCCGGATGGTCCTGGAGCCCAACCCCGCCTATGCCGGCGGTCGCACCGTGGCGAACAAGGGCATCACCTTCAAGCTGTACACGAGCTACGACTCGGTCTACAACGACCTGCTGGCCGATGCCATCGACATCGCCGACTCCGTCCCCGACTCCTTCCTACCCATCTTCCAGAAGCAGCTGGGCGAGCGCGCCATCAACAAGCCGGCCGCCTTCTTCCAAGGACTCGCCATCGACGTCACCCACGAGCACTGGAAGATGGACGAGGAGGGGCGTGCCCGCCGCGCCGCCATCTGCCGGGCCATCGACCGCAACCTCATCTGCGACAAGCTCTACTACGGCACCCGCACGCCCGCCAAGGACTTCACCGCCCCCACCGTTGCGGGCTGGACGCCGGATGTCCCGGGCAACGAGGTCCTCACCTACGACCCGGACGAGGCCAGACGCCTGTGGGCGCGGGCCGAGGCCATCTCCAAGTTCTGAGGGAGGAAGACGACATGCTTCGCTACGTCGCACGCAGACTGTTGCAGATGGTCCCGGTGTTCTTCGGGGCCACGCTGCTCATCTACGCCATGGTCTTCGCCCTGCCGGGCGACCCGATCGCCGCGCTCGGGGGCCAGCGCTCACTCAGCCCCGAGGTGATCGCCCAGATCAAGGCCAGCTACCACCTCGACAAGCCCTTCATCGTCCAGTACCTGCTCTACCTCAAGGGGCTGTTCACCCTGGACCTGGGCCAGTCGCTGCGGGGGACCGAGTCCGTCCTCGACGTGCTGGTGCGGGCCTACCCGATCACCATCAAGCTCTCCCTCATGGCCCTGGCCTTCGAGGCCATCGCGGGCATCGGCTTCGGCCTCATCGCCGGGGTGAGGAAGGGCGGCTGGTTCGACGCCACCGTCCTGGTGCTCTCCCTGGTGGTCATCGCCGTGCCCACCTTCGTCATCGGCTTCGTCCTGCAGTTCATCGTCGGGGTCCGCCTGGGATGGCTGCCGGTCACCGCCGGTGAGAGCCCCGGTTTCACCGAGCTCCTCATGCCCGCGGTCGTGCTGGGCGCCGTCTCCTTCGCCTACGTGCTGCGCCTGACCCGCACCGAGGTGGCCGAGAACCTCACCGCCGACCACGTGCGCACCGCCCGAGCCAAGGGCCTGAGCGGGGCCCGCGTCATGATCGTCCACGTCCTGCGCAACTCCCTGGTCCCGGTCGTCACCTTCCTGGGCGCGGACCTGGGGGCCCTCATGGGTGGGGCCATCGTCACCGAGGGCATCTTCAACATCAAGGGCGTGGGAGGCACCCTCTACTCCGCCATCATCCGCGGCGACGGCCCCATGGTCGTGTCCTTCACCACCGTGCTCGTGCTCGTCTTCATCATCTCCAACCTCCTGGTGGACCTGCTCTACGCCGCCCTGGACCCGAGGATCCGCTATGCCTGAGAACACCGAGAACCCCGAGAACACCGAGAACGCTGTGTCTGCCACGCCCTCGCCCGCCGTGCGCCCGGGTCAGGAGCGCTTCGTCATCGCCGACGACGAGATCGGCCTGGGCGCCGTCGACGCCGTTGCCGACGAGTCCGCTCCGGCCTCCGTCTGGGTCGACGCCTGGAGGCAGCTGCGCCGTCGGCCCATCTTCTGGGCGGCCTCGGTGCTCATCGCCGTGGCCGTGGCCTTCTCCCTGGTCCCCGGGCTCATCGCCCCGCGCGACCCCGGCTACTGCACACTGGTTAACTCCTACCAGGGGCCCTCCTGGGGCCACCCCTTCGGATTCGACATCCAGGGCTGCGACATCTTCGCCCGCACCGTCCACGGGGCCCGGGCCTCGGTGAGCGTGGGCATCTTCACCACCCTCATCGTGGTCCTCGTTGGCTCGGCCGTCGGGGCCCTGGCCGGGTTCTTCGGCGGGTTCTTCGACGCGCTGCTCTCGCGCGTCACCGACATCTTCTTCGCCGTGCCCTTCGTCCTGGCGGCCATCGTCGTCATGCAGATGTTCCGCAACGACCGCTCGATCCTCACCGTCATCCTGGTTCTGGCTCTGTTCGGCTGGCCCCAGATCGCCCGCATCACGCGGGGCTCGGTCATGAGCGTCAAGAACGAGGACTACGTGACCGCCTCGCGGGCGCTGGGCTCGGGGCGCATGGCCATGCTGCTGCGCCACGTCATGCCCAACGCGGCCGCCCCCATCATCGTGACGGCCACCGTCGAGCTCGGCGTCTTCATCGTCTCGGAGGCCACCTTGAGCTTCCTGGGCATCGGACTGCCCTCCTCGGTCGTCTCCTGGGGCGCGGACATCGCGGCCGCCAAGGACGCCCTTAACAGCCACCCCAGCGTTCTGCTCTTCCCCTCCGGCGCACTGGCTCTGACCGTGCTCGGCTTCATCATGCTCGGCGACGTCGTCCGCGACGCCCTGGACCCGAAGGCCCGCAAGTGACACCCTCCAACGCATCCACCGCCACCGCCTCAGGCGCGTCCGACAAGACCTTCGCCCCCGCGGCCTCCTGGAAGGCCGAGAGCGACCCCCTCCTGGAGATCGCCGACCTGGAGGTCGCCTTCCGCTCCTCGACCGGGCTCGTCCCGGCCGTGCGCAAGGCGAACCTGACCCTCTACCCCGGCCAGTCCGTGGCCATCGTGGGGGAGTCGGGCTCGGGCAAGTCCACCCTGGCCCACGCCGTCATCGGGCTGCTGCCCGGAACCGGTCGGGTCACCGGCGGCACGATCCGCTTCCAGGGCCGAGACATCACCCACCTGGGCGCCCAGGAGCTCACCGCCCTGCGCGGCTCCTCCATCGGCCTGGTGCCCCAGGACCCCATGTCCAACCTCAACCCCGTGTGGTCCATCGGCTTCCAGGTCAAGGAGGCGTTGCGGGCCAACGGACTGGCCGGCGTCGCCGACGACCGCCTCGCCCACCTCATGGCCGAGCACGCCGGGCAGGCCGGGCACGCCGACCGCGCTCAGAAGGCGGCCCCTTCGGCCGGTGGGCACATCGACGTCAATGAGCAGGTGGCCCTCCTGCTGGAGCAGGCCGGCCTGCCCGAGGCCTCCCGGAGGGCCAAGCAGTACCCCCACGAGTTCTCCGGCGGCATGCGCCAGCGCGCCCTCATCGCCATCGGACTGGCCGCCCGCCCCGACCTGCTCATCGCCGATGAGCCCACCAGCGCCCTGGACGTCACCGTCCAGCGACGCATCCTCGACCACCTCCAGACCCTCGTGCGCGAGCTGGGCACCGCGATGCTCTTCATCACCCACGACCTGGGGCTGGCCGCCGAGAGGGCCGAGCACATCGTGGTCATGCACCGCGGTCGGGTCGTCGAGTCCGGCCCCAGCCTCGAGGTGCTTCAGGACCCCCGCCACCCCTACACCCAGCGCCTGGTCAAGGCGGCCCCCTCCCTGGCCTCCCGGCGCATCGAGTCCGCCCACGCCCGCGGCATCCAGGTCGCCGAGGACGAGCTCCTGGGCGCCAGCCTGGGATCGAGCTCCACCGAGGAGATCCTGCGCGTGGAGCACCTCACCAAGGTCTTCGAGGTGCGCGGCGCCAAGGGCAAGGACAAGACCCTCACCGCCGTCGACGACGTCAGCTTCGGTATCCGCAAGGGCACGACGACCGCGCTCGTGGGCGAGTCGGGCTCGGGCAAGTCCACGGTCGCCAACATCATCTTGAACCTCATCGACCCCACCTCCGGCAAGGTGTTCCACGACGGGGTAGACCTGTCCACCCTGAGCTCCAAGGAGCTCTTCGCCCTGCGGCGCATCATGCAGCCGGTCTTCCAGAACCCCTACGGTTCCCTGGATCCGATGTACTCGATCTTCCGCGTCGTCGAGGAACCGCTGCGGGTCCACGGGATCGGCACCGCCAAGGAGCGCGAGGCGCGCGTCGCCGAGCTGCTCGACATGGTCTCCCTGCCGCGCTCGGTCATGCGCCGCTACCCCCACGAGCTCTCCGGCGGACAGCGTCAGCGCGTCGCCATCGCCCGGGCCCTGGCCCTCAAGCCGCAGATCGTCGTCCTCGACGAGGCGGTCTCCGCCCTGGACGTGCTGGTCCAGGCTCAGATCCTGCGCCTGCTGTCCGACCTGCAGGCCGAGCTGGAGCTGACCTACCTGTTCATCACCCACGACCTGGCCGTCGTGCGCCAGATCGCCGACGACGTCGTCGTCATGGAGCACGGGCGGATCGTGGAGTCCGGGGCAGCCGATGAGCTCTTCGCCAACCCGCGCCAGGACTACACCCGCGAGCTCATCCGGGCCGTCCCCGGGGCGGGCATCGACCTCTACGGAGATGAGGCGGGGGATGAGATGGCGGGCGAGGTTGCGCAGGAGTGAGCAGCGGGCATGATGCGCCCGTGCAAGAAGACGTGCCCACCACCGTGTCCACCATCGTGTCCACCACTGTGCCTCCTGTCATGCCGACCGTCGTCATCCGCTCCCTGCCGGCCCGCCTGGGCACCGCCCTCATCGGCCTGGCCGCAGTGGGGATGTCCCTGACGATCGGCCTGGCCGACGGCGCCGGCCACGGCCTGCGCACCCTGGCCTGGGCGGGGCTGCTCACCTTCCTCACCTGGCTGCTGTGGTGGGCCCCGCAGATCACCCTGACCTCGCAGGCGCTCACCATCCGCAATGCCTGGCGCACTCATGTGCTGGGCTGGGGCGAGGTTGAGCTGTGCCGTACCCGCTGGGGGCTGTCGGTCATCACCCGCGACGACGTCGAGGTGCGGGCCTCGGCCGCTCCCCGCCGCGGCGGCATGGCCGAGTCCTTCCGACGCCGCCAGGAGCTGCGCGAGCAGCAGGAGCGGCGCGACGGCCTGCGAGACGCCGAGCCGGCCCCGGCGGTGCGCCCGGAGTACCTGGCGGGGGAGGGGCGCTATCGCACCAACCTCGACACCGGTGACGCCGGGGCGCTCATCGAGGCCTACGCCGAGCAGGTGCGCAGCCGCCCCGCTCGGGCCGCCGACGATACGGCGCCCGGTGCGGCCGTCGGCGTGACCAGCAGCCTCAACCGCCCGGTCGTCGTCGTCGCAGGGTTGCTCGCCGTCGCGCTCGCGGCCGTGACCGTGCTCCTGTGAGGTGACTCCCCGGTGACCTGAGCGTGAGTGGGCGCACAGGCCGGGTGTTGGCCCTGCCATGGCAGGTCGCGACCGGCGTCCTCTAGTCTTTCCATGTTTCATGCCCTGTGGCCGGTGCCTGAGAGGTGCCTGGCCCGCGGCGTCCTCCCACCGGAAGAAGTGCCCCCTATGAGCGTGCGCCAGGATCTGCGCAACGTCGCCATTGTCGCCCACGTCGACCACGGCAAGACCACTCTTGTCGACGCCATGCTCTGGGAGGCGGGCGCCTTCGGGGCCCGGGCCACCGAGGAGACCACCGGTGAGCGCGTCATGGACTCCGGCGAGCTGGAGCGTGAGAAGGGCATCACGATCCTCGCCAAGAACACGGCGGTCCACTACTCGGGCCCCTCCGCCGCGGACGCCGGCTGTCCCGAGGGCATCATCATCAACGTCATCGACACCCCCGGCCACGCCGACTTCGGCGGTGAGGTCGAGCGGGGGCTGTCCATGGTCGACGGCGTCGTCCTCCTCGTCGACGCCTCCGAGGGGCCCCTGCCCCAGACCCGCTTCGTGCTGCGCAAGGCCCTGGCCGCGAACCTGCCGGTCATCCTCGTGGTCAACAAGGTGGACCGCCCCGACTCCCGGCTCGACGAGGTCGTCTCCGAGTCCACCGACCTGCTGCTGTCCCTGGCCAGCGACCTGGCTGACGAGCACCCCGACATCGACCTCGACGCCGTCCTGGACGTGCCCGTCATCTACGCCTCCGCCAAGGCCCGCCGCGCCGACACCGAGGCCCCGGCCGACGGTGAGCTGCCGGCCAGCGAGAACCTCGAGCCGCTCTTCCGCACCATCATCGAGCGGATCCCCGGCCCCTCCTACGAGGAGGGCGCCCCCCTGCAGGCCCACGTCACCAACCTGGACGCCTCCCCCTTCCTGGGGCGCCTGGCGCTGCTGCGCATCCACAACGGCACCCTGCGCAAGGGGCAGACGGTGGCCTGGGCCCGCCACGACGGCTCCCTGGCCTCCGCCCGCGTCTCCGAGCTCCTCGTCACCGAGGGGCTGGACCGCAAGCCCGCCGAGGAGGCGCACGCCGGTGACATCGTCGCCGTCGCCGGGATCGAGGACATCACCATCGGCGAGTCCCTCGTGGACCCCGAGGACCCGCGCCCCCTGCCGCTCATCACCGTGGACGACCCGGCCATCGCCATGACCATCGGCATCAACACCTCCCCGATGGCCGGGCGCACCAAGGGCGCCAAGGTCACCGCCCGTCAGGTCAAGGACCGCCTGGACCGCGAGCTCATCGGCAACGTGTCCCTGCGGGTCCTGCCCACCACGCGGCCCGACGCCTGGGAGGTGCAGGGACGCGGCGAGCTGGCGCTGGCGATCCTCGTGGAGCAGATGCGCCGCGAGGGATTCGAGCTGACCGTCGGCAAGCCCCAGGTGGTCACCCGCACCATCGACGGCAAGCGCCACGAGCCCATCGAGCGCATGACCATTGACGTCCCCGAGGAGTACCTGGGCGCCGTCACCCAGCTCATGGCCGCCCGCAAGGGCCAGATGGAGACCATGACCAACCACGGCACCGGCTGGATCCGCATGGAGTTCCTTGTGCCGGCCCGCGGCCTCATCGGCTTCCGCACCCAGTTCCTCACCGAGACTCGCGGCACTGGCATCGCCTCCTCCATCGCCGAGGGCTACGCCCCCTGGGCCGGGAAGATCGTCTCGCGCACCACCGGCTCCCTCGTCTCCGACCGCGCCGGAGCCGTGACCGCCTACGCGCTCATCCGCCTCCAGGACCGCGGCAGCTTCTTCGTCGAGCCCACCCAGGAGACCTACGAGGGGCAGGTCGTGGGGGAGAACCCCCGCGGCGAGGACATGGACGTCAACGTGGTCCGCGAGAAGCAGCAGACCAACATGCGCTCCTCGACCGCGGACACCTTCGAGGCCCTCGTGCCGCCGCGCCGCCTCACCCTGGAGGAGGCCCTCGAGTTCGCCGCCGACGACGAGTGCGTCGAGGTCACCCCGGAGGCCGTGCGCATCCGCAAGGTCATCCTCAACTCCCAGGAGCGCTTCCGCGAGAACGCCCGCCGTCGTCGTGCCGAGGCCTGAGAGGAACCGCCGCCCATGAGCCAGTCCGTCAACCGCGGGGAGAAGTCTGCCGCCTCCGAGGCCGCAGCCGACGCCGTCGAGCCCGTTGAGGTTACTGAGCCGGCTGAGCCGGTCGGTCAGAGCGAGGAGTCCGAGGCGGCTCCGGACACCGAGCAGCCTGAGAAGTCCGAGGGACCTGAGGAGCCCGAGCAGGCTCCCGTCGTCGAGCAGCCGGAGGAGAAGGCTCCCGCCGCCGAGGACACCGGAGAGGACACCACCGAGGACGCCGACCAGGGGGCGGGTGAGCCCGCCTCCTGTGCTCAGGGCGGGGACGCTGATGACACCCCGACCCTCAACCTCGAGGATGAGTCTCAGGACGAGCCTGCAGAGACTGCCGAGTCGGTTGAGCCGGCTGAGGAGCCCGGCGGCGAGGCCCAGGAGGGGGAGTCCGCCGGGATTGTCGAGGTCGTGAAGCCCGCTGAGGCGGCCGAGTCGGCCCAGGCCGCTGAGCCGGCTGAGCCGGTCGGTCAGAGCGAGGAGTCCGAGGTGGCTCCGGTCACCGAGCAGCCTGAGAAGTCCGAGGGACCTGAGGAGCCCGAGCAGGCTCCCGTCGTCGAGCAGCCGGAGGAGAAGGCTCCCGTCGCCGAGGACACCGGCGAGGACGCCGACCAGGGGGCGGGTGAGCCCGCCTCCTGTGCTCAGGGCGGGGACGCTGATGACACCCCGACCCTCAACCTCGAGGATGAGTCTCAGGACGAGCCTGCAGAGACTGCCGAGTCGGTTGAGCCGGCTGAGGAGCCCGGCGGCGAGGCCCAGGAGGGGGAGTCCGCCGGGACGGTCGAGGTCATGAAGCCCGCTGAGGCGGCCGAGTCGGCCCAGGCCGCTGAGCCGGCTGAGCCGGTCGGTCAGAGCGAGGAGTCCGAGGTGGCTCCGGTCACCGAGCAGCCTGAGAAGTCCGAGGGACCTGAGGAGCCCGAGCAGGCTCCCGTCGTCGAGCAGCCGGAGGAGAAGGCTCCCGCCGCCGAGGACACCGGCGAGGACACCGACCAGGGCGCCGACAAGACCTCCGCCCCTGGCGACGAGCCCGTTGAGTCGGCCGCTGTAGAAGCCGCTGAACCGGTGGCGACGCCGGCATCGACGCGCGTCGTCGACGAGGCCGCCACCCCTGCCGAGGCCCTCTCGCCCTATGAGTCGGCCGGCGCCGACGCGGCTGAAGAGACCCTGCAGGACAGCGCATGGAGCCCCGACTCCGGCGACATGCCGCCATCGATCGCACCGAAGAGCCTGTCCGGGGCGTCGCCCTCAGCGCCCGCCGTTGCCGGGACCCTGGCCGCGGCCGAGGAGGCGCACAAGCCCTCCAAGGCCCAGGACGTTGCGAAGAAGACCAACGGTACGGCAGCCGGGTCGGGCGCCTCACGCCGTCGGCGCCTCATCCCCGCCGCCTGCGCCGCCGGGGCCGCGGCCCTGCTGCTGGCCTGGGGCGGCATCGCCTGGTGGACCACCCAGCACATCGCCTCGGGCACCACCGTCTCCGGTGTCGATGTCTCCGGTCTGAGCCCCAAGGAGGCCCGCGACCGCGTCGGCAAGGGCATCGGCGACCAGCTCGCCCAGCCCGTCACCCTCACTGTCGGGCAGGGCAGCTCCGAGCTCGTGCCCGCCAAGTCGGGTGTCTCGGTCGACACCGACGCCTCGGTCAAGAAGCTCACCGGCTTCACCCTCAACCCCCTCACCCTGGCCCAGCGCCTCGGCGGCCAGCGCACCGAGGCCGTCATCCGGGTCGATTCCACCTCGCTGCGAGGCGCCCTGGAGGACCGGGTCGACACGATGGCCAACGGCGCGGTCTCAGCGACCGTGACCCTGGAGGGCACCAAGCCGGTCACCACGCCCGCGAGCAACGGCATCGGGCTCGACGTCGAGGCCTCTCTCAAACAGCTCTCCGGTAGCTGGCCCCTGGGCAAGAAGACCCTCGCCATGGCCGAGGGCACCGCGATCCCCGCCATCACCGACGAGGAGGCTGCCAAGTTCGTCGACGGCACCCTCACGCCGCTGCTGTCCAGCGGACTGACCGTGAACACGGCGGGCACCGGCGCGCAGAGCAAGAGCCCCGGCGCGGCCGCGGCCTTCTCACCGCAGGACACCGCTGAGATGCTGAAGATCTCCTCCGAGGGCGGCACCTTGAGCGCCACCTTCGACCCGACCGCACTGCGTGACGGCGTCGTCGCCAGGATCGGTCAGGTCGAGACCCCCGCCCAGAACGCGACCTGGAAGATCGACGGCTCCGCCACCGGCGCACCCGGGGCACGCCCCCAGTACGTTCCCGCCGCCCAGGGCAAAGTCATCGACACCGCCGCCCTGTCCACAAGCCTGCTCAAGGCCGGCACCACCGCCACCGACGTCGCCGGCCGGACCGTGACCCTGCCGATGGTCGTGGCCGAGCCGACGGTGACGACGCCGCAGAACGAGTGGGGCATCAGTGAGGCGATCGGCGAGTTCGCCACCCCGTACAACAGCGGGGACGCGCCGCGCACCCAGAACCTCACCCGCGGGGCCGAGCTCGTCAACGGCACGGTCGTCAAGCCCGGTGAGGTCTTCTCCCTGGAGAAGACCCTCGGCGAAGTCGACTACGAGCACGGGTTCGCCGACGCCGGAGTCATCTCCAACGGGCAGCACGTCGACTCCCTGGGCGGTGGGCTGAGCCAGGTGGCCACCACCGTCTTCAACGCCGGTTTCGAGGCCGGCATGGACGACACCGAGCACCACGCCCACCAGTACTACTTCGACCGCTACCCGGCCGGGCGCGAGGCCACCCTGTGGACCGGCAAGCTCGACGTGAAGTTCACGAACTCCACGTCCCACGCGGTACTGGTCCAGGCCTGGCTGGACGGGGAACAGATCCACGTGCGCATGTGGTCCACGAAGTACTACGACGTGTCGATCACCTCCTCGGACCGGTTCAACTTCCGCCCGGTGTCCACTGAGCGCAAGTCCGGCCCCGGCTGCGAGCCCTACTCGGGCGGCAACCCCGGCTTCGACATCACCGTCACCCGCACCCGCAAACATGACGGCAAGGCCTTGCCTGACGACGTGCTCACCACTCAGTACGCCGCCGACAACGACATCGTCTGCTCCTGACGGCACCGCCGTCTGCGCCCCCGGTTCAGAGGAGTGCCGACGCAGCAGTGTCGGAGGAGACTTTTGTCCAAACGGGACGACTTTGATGACATCGTAGAACGCTTCTGCGTGACCGCGGTTCTCTGACCTGCGCAAACGCGAGTGGATCGCGTGGCGTCGCGCGTCAAAGTCGTCCCTGCTGGACACTTTTCAGCCGGATCGTCGCAGATCGCGCTCTGAGGCGTGCGGTGCCCGAGATTGGTGTTACCTGTGACATTCGCGCCGCGGCAGTGACGTAATCGCGGTGTGGCAACCCTGAGTTTTCGGCGTGCTGACGGCCACTCTCTCACCTCTTGGGCTGACGGGCACCGGGGGACCATACTTGGCCCGACCCCGCTCACCTGTGTGGGCAGATCCCCAGAGAAGAAAGGACACTGCTGCCATGACGTACGTCATTGCCCAGCCCTGCGTCGACGTCAAGGACCGTGCCTGCGTTGACGAGTGTCCCGTCGACTGCATCTACGAGGGTGAACGCAGCCTCTACATCAACGCTGACGAGTGCGTCGACTGCGGCGCCTGCGAGCCCGTCTGCCCCACCGAGGCGATCTTCTACGAGGACGATGTTCCCGAGGAGTGGGAGGACTACACCCGCGCCAACATCGACTTCTTCGAGCTCAAGGGACTCGGTTCGCCTGGAGGTGCCCAGAGGACCGGTGCGCTGGACTACGACGACCCCATGATCGCCGCCCTGCCCCCGCAGAACGAGGAGTGGAAAGAGGCCAACGGCTACTGAGCCTGCGGGCGGGGGCTGGGGGTGGAGACACCCCGGCTCGTGAGGAAGAATCAGGACCTGTGACCACCAGCGCGACTCCTGAGACCTCCCCCAGCCCCCACCTGCCCCGCCGCCTCGCCCTGCCCGACTTTCCCTGGGACTCGCTGAGCCCCTACCGGGAGCGGGCCGCCCAGCACCCGGACGGCGTCGTCGACCTGGCGGTGGGGACACCCGTCGACCCCACCCCCGAGATCGCCCGCAACGCCCTGTTCTCGGCCGCCAACGCCCCCGGCTACCCGACGGCGGTCGGCGCCCCCGTGGTGCGTGCCGCCATCGCCGAGTGGATGGAACGACGTCGGGGCGTGGCCGGCCTGGGTGACGGCGAGGTCATTCCCACCATCGGCTCCAAGGAGTCCGTGGCCCTCCTTCCACTGCACCTGGGGGTGCGCCCCGGCGACCTCGTCCTGCACCCGAGAGCCGCCTACCCCACCTACGACGTCGGCGCCCGTCTCGTGGGGGCCACCCCGGTCCCCGTGGACACCGACGCCGACCCCGTCACCTGGGGTATTGCTGAGGACGCGCCCGTGGCCGTCGTCTGGCTCAACAGCCCCGGCAACCCCGACGGGCACGTCCTGAGCGTTGAGCAGATGGCCCGGATCGTCGCCTGGGCCAGGGCGCGGGGTGCCGTTGTCATCTCCGACGAGTGCTACGCCGAGCTCGGCTGGGAGTCGCCGTGGGACACCCAGCCGATCCCGAGCCTCCTGGACCCCCGGGTCGGAGGAGAGGCGGGCCGAAGCGGCCTGCTCGCCCTGTACTCCCTGTCCAAGCAGTCCAACCTGGCCGGCTACCGGGCGGCCTTCCTCGCCGGTGACGCGCGGCTCGTGGGCGCCGTCACCGAGGTGCGCAAGCACACCGGCATGCTCATGCCGACTCCGGTGCAGGCGGCCCTCGTGGCCGCCCTCGGC
Organism: Actinomyces acetigenes; assembly: GCF_031296635.1. Lineage (NCBI taxonomy): Bacteria > Bacillati > Actinomycetota > Actinomycetes > Actinomycetales > Actinomycetaceae > Actinomyces > Actinomyces acetigenes. The sequence continues at coordinate 7,636 of NZ_JASPFC010000003.1, read as the reverse complement.
GACGAGGCGCACATGGAGGTGCAGAAGGAGGTCTACCGGGAGCGCCGCGAGGTGCTCGTCGAGGCGACTGCCGCCGCCGGTCTCGTCAACGACCCGGCCTCCGTGGCCGGCCTGTACCTGTGGCTCCGGGGACCTAAGTCGATGAGCGCCTACGAGCTCGTGGGGGCCTTCGCCGAGCTCGGGATCGTCGTGGCCCCCGGCGACTTCTACGGCGAGGCCGGGGCCGGGCGGGTGCGCATGAGCCTGACCGACACCGACGAGCGAGTCGCCGCTGCCGCCGCGCGCCTGCGCTCGCCTGAGGCCGCCGCCCTCTTCGCCGGCTAAGGCCGGCTGGTCCCGGTCAGCCGACCTCGGGCCACCCGGAGGTGAGATAGGCCCCGACGGCGCGGTGCTGGAATCGGTAGGGCCTGCCGCGCTGGATGATCCTGCGGGTCAGGTCGAGCCGCTGTGCGGTGGGGCCCGCGTCGGTGGCCCTCTTGTGGCCGAGCCTCTCGGCGATATTCGTCAGAGAACGTTCCTCGGGTGCGAGCTCAGCCATTGCCTCGACGAACTCCCTCTCGCGCGGTGGGAGCCGATCGAGGATGCGTTGCACATGCGCCTCCGCCTCATGAACCGCCTGCCTGCTCCATCCGGTACGGACGTGCTCGGCGGTGATGATGCTGTCAGTGCTGGCGTGCCAGGCGCACTGCCCGGCGAGCTGGAAAAGGAATGGCTCTCCGCAGGAGAGCTCGACGATGGCGCGTTGGGCGTCGGGCTCCATGAAGATCCGGTCTGTGCCGCCGTCGGCCGTGGTGATGGGCCACCCCTGGCTGATGAAGGGGTGGAGTGCGGTCAGGAGGTCGTCGTCGTCGATGGTCTCCAGCGTGGTGGTCTGGAAGCGACGCGCGAAGGTGGCACCGGATCGGGCTCCGGCCATGTCCGCGAACTCGGGCAGGCCGGTCAGGTAGACGGCGATAGGCAGCGCCGAGCCGACGCTCAGACCGCCGGGAAGGGTTGTGGGCTCCTCGTGAGTGAGCGCGTCACCCAGGGCGATGAGCAGCTGGGAGCGCGTATGCTCATCAGTGATGTTCTGGACCTCGTCGATGTGGATCATCACCACGGCGTGGCGCTTGGTGGCCGCACGGCCGATCTCAATGAGCAGATCGGTCAGGGCGGTGTAAGGCTCGGGGCCGTCCTGGGTGCGCACGGACAGGGAGATGCCGGAGGCTGCCACGGACTCAACGCGGCGCAGCAGGTCGCCGATGCGCTGCTCCCTGGCTGCTGGCAGACCCGCCGTGTCGGCGAGGGTCAGCAGAGCTGAGGCGACTCGCTTGATGGGGTCGCTTCCCGACGGGATGCGTAGCTGCGGCGTGACCCAGTCGCCATCCTCCAAGGCCTCGCTCGCGATCCGGCGCACCAACGCGGATTTTCCGGAGCCGGCTTCCCCCAGGATTGTGCGGCCACGCTCGTGGATGCCGGCGGCTCGGCGCGGGCGAAGAGCATCCCGCCAGTCGCTGAGGTGCTCGATGCGCCCCGCCCACACCAGGGGCACCGTGTCCGAGCCTGGGCTGAACGGTGAGTCAAGGGGAGTCCTCATGATGATAAGTTTATCAACGATCACTTGGTTTGATAAATTTATCAGCCGCCGCTGGGCTTGATAAGTTTATCAAGCCACGGGTGGGTGCTCGGCTGGTGCCCACGGCGGGCTGATCCGGGCTGATCAGGCTGATCCGGGGGCCCACGGTGAGCCCATGAGACGACGTCGTGACGGCGCACCCCGTACAGTGGACGCTGGGCCCGCCGGAACCCCCGTGGGCCCAGGTCTCGCCGTCGCGATGCGTGCGGCCCCGAGCCCCAGGAGGCATGATGACGAGCACCCCCACCCCCACCGCGGCTGAGCAGCCCGAGCAGAGTCGGCTCAGCGCCGTCGGCGGTCCCGGCCTGCTGGCTGTTGACGGCACCAACCTTGAGCTGCCGCGCACCCGGGCGACCGACGGCGCCGACGGCCTAGGCGTGTCCAAGCTGCTGGGCTCCACCGGCGTGGTGACACTCGACCCGGGCTTCACCAACACGGCGTCGTGCACCTCGCAGATCACCTACATCGACGGTGCGGCCGGGATCCTGCGCTACCGCGGCTACCCGATCGAGGAGCTGGCCAAGTCCTCGACCTTCCTGGAGGTCGCCTACCTCCTCATCAATGGCGAGCTGCCCGACCGCGAGTCCTTCGCGCGCATGGAGCGGCGCATCTCGCGTCACCGGCTCCTACACGAGGACTTCCGCAGCTTCTTCACCTCCTTCCCCTCCTCGGGTCACCCGATGGCGATCCTCCAGGCGGGGATCGCGGGCCTGGCCACCTACTACGAGGACACCCTCAACCCGCACGACCCCTACGAGCGCGAGCTCGCCACCGTGCTGCTGCTGGCCAAGATGCCCACGATGATCAGCTACATCGCCCGGCGCGCCATCGGCCTGCCGCTGCTCTACCCCGATCCGCAGCGCTCCTACGTCGAGGACTTCATCCGCCTGACTTTCGGGATGCCCTACCAGTCCTACGACATCGACCCGGCCGTCGTGCGGGCCCTGGACATGCTCCTCATCCTGCACGCCGACCACGAGCAGAACTGCTCGACCTCCACGGTGCGCCTTGTGGGCTCGGCCGATGCCAACATGTACGCCTCCGTGGCTGCGGGGGTGGGCGCCCTGTCCGGGCCGCTGCACGGCGGTGCCAATGAGGCGGTCCTGCGGATGCTGGACACGATCCAGAGCTCGGGGATGAGCACGGCCGAGTTCGTCCGCAAGGTCAAGGACAAGGAGGACGGCGTGCGGCTCATGGGCTTCGGCCACCGGGTCTACAAGAACTACGACCCGCGCGCCGCCATCGTCAAGGAGACCGCCCACGACGTCCTGACCCGCCTGGGCTCCGACGACGGCGACCGCAAGCTCGAGATCGCCATGGAGCTGGAGGAGACGGCGCTTCGCGACGAGTACTTCGTCTCCCGCAGCCTCTACCCGAACGTCGACTTCTACACCGGCCTCATCTACCAGGCGATGGGCTTCCCCACGAAGATGTTCACGCCCCTGTTCGCCCTGGGGCGCCTGCCGGGCTGGATCGCCCAGTACCGCGAGATGATCGCCGACCCGGCCAAGCGCATCGGGCGGCCCCGCCAGGTCTACAACGGCTCCACCGAGCGCCACTACGTGGCCATGCACCGGCGCAAGCACGACGACGGCCAGTACCCGGACACCCGCGCCGGCGTGCCCAGCCTCGACCGCATCGCCAGGGTCTGAATCACGAGGGTCTGAGGCTCACGGGCTCACGCCGGTCGCCCAGGGGCGGTTGTCTGTGGCTGGTTGTCTGGGGCCGGTTTCTGTGGCCGGGCGGTGCGGGTCGGGGACGTACATTCCCGACGAGGACTGCTCTGTCCCCCAAACCACTGAGGGCGGACCTCAGTGGTTTGGGGGAGAAGTAAGTCGCCGACGCAGAAGTACGTCGCCGAGACCGTCATGGTGAGCTCTGCGGCCTACAGGTCGGCCAAGTCGATCTTGCCCATGTGCAGGAGCTTCTCGCGCGTGGCGGTGTCGGCCATGAGGTCTGCAATGTTGTGGGGGACGACCTGCCAGGAGACGCCCCAGCGGTCGACGCACCAGCCGCAGCGCTCGGCCTCGGGCACGGCCGACAGCCCCGTCCAGTAGCGGTCGATCTCCTCCTGGTCCCGGCAGGAGACGATATTGGAGACCCCGGGAGTGAAGGCGAGGTCCTGGGAGGCCCCCGAGTCCCTGGCCGTCATCCAGATGCCGCGCAGCGTGAAGTCGGTGAACATCACCGTGCCCGCCTCCATCGGCCCGCCCTCCTCGTAGCGGTACAGGGCCCCGCGGTGGGCGTCGTCGAACAGGGCGATCCAGGCCTCGGTGGCCTCCTCGGCGTTGGCGTGGTTGGTGCCGCCGAACATGAAGGAGGGCAGGATGAAGGGGCGTGGCTCGCCGGCCGGGTCGGTGAGCATGAGCTGCCAGGTCATGCCGAAGCGGTCGCGGACCCAGGCGTAGCGCGGCGAGAAGGGGTACTCGCCCAGCTCCATGAGAACTCCGCCGGCGGAGAGATGCTCGTAGAGCTCGTCGAGGTAGGTCCGGGCCTGGTCCTCGCCGCCGAACAGGAGCGGGTCGAAGTTTAGGATGCAGCTGATTGACGGGTTCGGGGCGTCCTGGCCTCCGCCGTTGATGAGCGAGAGGCGGAAGCCGTGGATGCTGACCGTGGCCGCGTACCCGGGTACCTGCTCGACGACGCGGGCCTCGCGGAAGACGTCGGTGTAGAACTGGGCGGCCTCGTCGGCGTTGCCGTCGCATCGGATAGCGGGAGTGATGAGTTGGTCCATACGGCCACCGTATCGTGACGTGTGTTGGGGCCGCTCCGGGAGAGGAGCGGCCCCAACATTGTGTTCGGCGGGCCGGGTCATACCCGGGTATTACCGGCTATGAGGTGGCCTTGCGCCGGTAGTGGAGAACTGCTGCGCCGGTGAGCAGTCCGAGGATCGCCAGGGCCGTCAACCTGTTCGCGTTGATCCCTGTGTTGGGGAGGGGACGCTTTGAAGCGGTAGTTGTCGGAGCTGCCGTGGGCGCCTTGGTGGGCTCTGTGGCGACGGCAGGAGTGGGGGTCGAGCCTCCACTCGGTGCGGGTGTCGGTTGGGCACTGGGAGTCCCGCTGTCGGGTGGGCAGTTCTCGCCGACGACGCAGACACCGGGCTTGTCCTGGGTGGGGAAGCCGGGGTCGGGGTCGCACTGGTCGCCAATCCCGTCATTGTCGTAGTCGGTCTGGCCCCAGTTGCTGACGTCGGGGCAGTTGTCCTGGTCGCGTGGTGTGTTGTCTCCATCGTCGGTGATATCGACCTGGGTGGTGGCGACGGCGGTCTGTCCGTCTGACTGGGTGACGCGCAGGCCGATGACGCCGCTGAACTCCTCGGTGAAGGTGTGGGTGATGCGTGGGGAGGTCCCGGTTTCGTCGTAGACGCCGTCACCGTTGAAGTCCCATTCATAGGAGGTCAGGGAGCCTGAGAGTGCGTGGGAGGCTGCGGCATCGATGTCGACAGGATCTCCGACCTTGGCGACATAGGGGCCCTGGATCCAGGCGAAGGGCTTGTTGAGCTCGCTGCTGATGGCCTTGTTGACGAGGTCACTGACCTGGTCGGGAGAGGAAGCGTTGGCGGTGGTGCCTGTGCTGGAGGTGACCAGCGTCTGGAAGCTGGTGGAGTTGAGCTGCCCGGTGTCAATGCCGTAGACGCTGACCGGGTCCACGTCGTAGGCGGCCTTGGCGACGGAGGCAGCGGTGTAACCAGTACCCGGCTCGGGGTCGCGTGGAGGAGCGTCGCCGATGACGACGACGATCTTCTTAACCCCGTTGCGCCATTTCATATTAACGGCCTGCATGACGCCGCTGTAGACGCTGGCGTTGGTGTTGCCGAGGTTTCCTCCCTCATACGTCAATGAATCTAGTCCCTTTTCAAGGGTAGATTCGTCGCTGGTGAAGTCGACATCTGTTCGGGCTAGATAGTTTTGAAAGTCAAATTTAGGGTGATCCTTGTAGTCGACGAGCGCGAAGCGATATGACGAGGCACCTTTCTGTGTCTGCTTCATGATGTCGTTGACCTTTGTCTTGAGGGCTCTAACATTGTCTTTCATGGAGCCAGTGGAGTCAATAACGAAGGCTATGTCAATGTCACTCTTTGCGTCTTGCGTCGGGCTACTGAAGGTGGGAATTCCGACTTTCTCAGCGATGAGTTTCGCTATCTCCGCGTGACCCGTAATGTTCGGGTGGTAGAACTCGTTTGTGTCGTAGCTGCTTTCAGATTCGATCTGACCATTGTTTTTGATTTTTCCCTTGGTCTCCAAGAACTCGTTGATCCACCGTTGGGGGTTGCGGTGCTTTGGTGAGGGGTCCGGCTCGTGCCCGTCAAATGTGTTGATGATTCCGTCGATGTAAGTGACCTTAAGGCTGGGGTGTGAGTTGTTCCATTCTCGAACAAGTGTGGATTGTATGTCCATGGAGGCGTCGCTAAGTGAGCGGACCCCGGCCCCCGCGTCGTATCTGACGCCAGAATTGTCTAGGATGTAGTTCCGATTGGTGGCAAGGCGTGGATAGCCGACAAGGATGACTTGAGCGTCATCCTTCAGTTTATTGTCAATCTTCTGAAGTATGGTCAAGGTGTTGGACTTAACGCTCTCCAGTTTTGTGTTGGCGTCCGTGACCTTCTCCTTGCAGGTCTTTGCGTCTCGCAGACCAAGAGTGAAGCACTCTTTTACTATGTCGGAGAAGTTGACGTCATTGCCGCCGATTGTGAACATCACCAGGTTCGTGTCTTCGGGCATTTCATCGATTTGACCTCGGCTCTTGGTAAGATCGTTCGTGACATTCCCGCTATGGGCGAGGTTGGTGAGTACCGTAGGTGCGCCCTGAGAGTTGAGCCATTCGACATACTTATGCGCCCAGTTGTTGTGACTTTTGTAAGCCTCCTTGTCTCCATAGTATGCGCCCGCTCCATTGCCGGCTGAATAGGAGTCTCCAAGTAACGTGGCTCGAATTAGTGTGTTGATCCTGGCGTCCGCTCGGGCGGTAGTTGAGAAATTTGGAGTCAGTGACACCTGAATGACAATCAATAAAGTAGTGATGGTGGCAATTAATATCCCGTGGGTCCATCTTGCTCTTGAGCTGTTTTCTGTGTCATAGAAATGGATGTTCATTTGAGGTCCTATGTAAGACTGTGCTGATGTTGTTGGTGGTGATGGGTTTAGATCATGTACTTCGCGAATTAAGTGTTCGCGTCTGGATCGACAGGTAGGGTGTAGTTAATTGTGATACCAACTTCACTATCCTTGGGTGGCGTATCTTCTGAAAGTCCAATAAATAGTTGCATGTAGTCGTTAGGTTTTCGGTGTGCGTGTTGGGCGAGCCATAATGTCGAGGTAGTGACTCGGGTCTGTTCCTCCCATCCGTGAGACTTTGCGTAGTCTATGAACTCGTCCCTGAGCTGCTCTGAGGGTTTTGATGGGTCTCGAAACCATCGTTCGAGATGAACTCCTGGATATTTCCAAGTTGTCCAACCTGGAAGCTCCGACTCTTCTGTGCGGACAGCTTTCACTCCGAGGATGGTCTCGTGTCCCATGGGGTCGTTTTTGAGGGCTCTTAGGGCTCTTGCCTCATATGATAGGGGACCTCCCGGGCCAAAGGCCCAAGTCAGCCCGCCTCCGACGGCCAGTCCTCCGACAAGAGTCCCGCAGCCAATGCGAGTCAATAGCTTGCGGCGAGACAGGTGCGAGGGCGGGGTTGTGGATTCTGATGCAGGGGTATGGGGTTCTGGGACTGCCGTAGTCATATTACGATTTTATATAGTCCACGAGGGGGAGGTGCATGAATCATGTACTGACGTTTGTCAGTATTTTGGAGGCGACTCGGGTTCTTCGCGTTTGACCTGACTCGGCTCATTGTGGGGTGGTTGGGTTGCTGGGGCTGGTTGTTGTGGGGCACTAAGGGGTCGGTAGGATCTGGTGGATGAGCCCGCACCTGCGTAAGGTCAAGATGGAAGGTTATTCAGGGGGTGGTGGTGTAGGTGTAGAGCATGAGGGTGGCTGTGATGGTTTGTGGGAATGTGTTCAGGGGGCGTCGGTAGTC